>QHVP01000058.1 GCA_003222295.1 Acidobacteriota bacterium
AGGCGGTCGAGAGCTACCTCCTGTCGAGATATCAGTTGGGACCGGTCGCCGCGCCCGTGGCCTCGCCGAGCGGCGGCCTGTTCACGGGGTCCGCGACCGTCACGCTGAAGTGCGATATGCCCGGCGCGGACATCTTCTATACGACGGACGGGACGGAGCCGACGACGGCATCGATCCCCTACACCCACTCCATCGTCGTCACCTCCACCGGGACATTGAAGGCGAAGGCCTTCAAGGACGGCTTCGTCGAGAGCGTCACTACGACCGCCGCCTTCACCAGCACCGCCGACTTCACGCCGGTCAACGTGACCGGCCTGCAATTGTGGTGGCGCGCCGACGCGGGCGTTCCGAGCGGCTTCGGCGACTTCTGGCAGGACCAGTCGGGGCAGGGGAACCACGGCTGGCAGACGTACGGGGCGGCGGTGCCGCGACTCGTCCCGAACGCGCTGAATGGCCGGCCGGCCATGCGTTTCGACGGCACGGATGCGATTGCGTTCACCAACCGGTCGACGACGGTCCGGACGGTGTTCTGGGTGATCAAGGAGGATCCGGCCGCCCCGCCCGCGTACCGCGTGGTGCTGGGCGACTCCGGGACGTCGGACTTCGCGAGCGAGTACTACGGGCAGCTCTGGCGTAGCTGCTGCACGAACGCCAACATCGTGAACGGCCAGACCTGGCTCAACGGGACGCCGATCGACGGCTTGAGCACGTCGCGCCCGCGCAGCATGTCGGTCCTGTCGTTGGTCACGACCGGCAATGTGACGGCGGGCAACTTCGGATGGTCGCCCGGATACACGCCGTGGCAAGGGGATCTCGCCGAGCTGGTCCTCTACGACCGGCCGCTCAGTCCCACGGAGCGACGGTCGGTCGAGGAATACCTGCTCTCGAAGTATCAGATCGGGTTCGTCGCGGCCCCGGTGGCGACGCCGAGCGGCGGAATGTTCACGGGCTCGGCGACGGTGAGCCTGGTGAGCCGCACGCCGGGTACGGAGATCTTCTACACGACCAACGGGGCGGATCCGACGGCGACGTCGACCCTGTATACGGGTCCCATCGCCATCACGTCGACCACGACCCTCAAGGCGAAGGCGTTCGTGAACGGCGTCGAAAAGAGTGCCACCACGACCGCCGGCTTCACGAGCGACACCGATTTCACCCCGCGCGACGTCACCGGGCTCCAGTTGTGGTGGCGCGCGGACGCGGGAGTGCCGACCGGGTTCGGCGACTCCTGGCAGGACCAGTCGGGCCAGGAGAACCACGGCCTGCAGACGTATGGGGCGGCGGTACCACGACTCATCCCGAACGCGTTCAACGGCCTGCCCGCCATTCGCTTCGACGGCGGAGACGCGACTGGATTCACCACGCGCCTCACCACCACCAAGACGGTGTTCTGGGTGATGAAGGAGGATCCGGCCGCGCCGCCCGCGTACCGCGTGTTGCTGGGCGACTCGTCGACATCAGATTTCGCCAGCGAGTACTACGGGCAACTCTGGCGTTCCTGCTGCACGAGCAGCTCCATCCTGGGCGGAACGACGCGGATCAACGGGCAGGTCGTCGATGGCATACAGACAGTGCGGCCGCGCACCATGTCCGTTCTTTCGCTCGTGACGGCGGGCAACGTCAACGCGAGCAACTTCGGGTACTCGCCCGGGTATTCTCCGTGGCAGGGAGACCTGGCCGAGCTCGTCCTCTACGACACGGCGCTCAGCATCGAGAATCGGAAGAAGGTCGAGGATTATCTTCGCATCAAGTACTGGGACATCACCGCCGCTCCGGGAAACCATCAGGTCACGCTGTCCTGGACGACAAGACCGGCCGCGGGCACGGGCCCCGTGACCTACGACGTGGAACGCGGTACGACCAGTGGCTCGGGGTACGTCGTCGTCGCGAGCGGGCTCAGCGGCACCACGTTCACGAATACGGGCCTCGACGACCAGACGACCTACTACTACCGCGTGGTCGCCGTCGATCAGGGCAATCGGTTCTCCTCGAGAGAGGTCGTGGGAACGACTCTCCGCGTGGGCACCGGGACTGGCCTCCTCGCCGAGTACTTCAACGACCCGAGCCTCTCCGCGCCCGTCGTCATCAACCGGACCGATCCCGTCGTCGACTTCAACTGGGGCGGAGGCTCGCCGGACGCCAACATCGGCGCCGACAACTTCTCGGCCCGCTGGACGGGCCAGGTCCAGGCCACCACGACGGGCGACTTCGTCTTCGCCACCAACTCCGACGACGGCGTCCGGCTGTGGGTCGACGGCCAGCAGCTCATCGACAACTGGACCGATCACGGTGACACGCTGAACAGCAGCGCGCCTGTCCATCTCGAGGCCGGACAGAAGTACGACCTCCGACTGGAGTGGTACGAGCGCGGAAGCGCCGCGCTCGTTCGGCTGAGCTGGTCGTATCCAGACCAGGCGCTGCAAGTCATCCCGCAGACACAGCTCTATCCGGTGGCGCCGTGAACGGCAGCCGGCGCGAAGTGAGGACGATCGTGCGCCGCGCCGTCGCCCTGCCGCTGTCATGGATCCTCACCGCCACCAGCGTGTGGTCAGTGGCACCGGCGGTCGTGGTCGCCGCCCCCGCGCCCGCTCCCGTCGAGGAGGCCGCGCCGCCGTCTGCCGCCGCGCCCCGCGTGACCGTCTTCGGCCCGCAGCGTTACGTTCGCACGACGGGGGCGAAGAACGAATACACGAGCGTCGTGAAGGTCCCCGCATGGGTGAGGCCGCCCTTCGCGCTGCACGTCCAGAATGGCGAGCTCAACGGCACCTATCGCGTCTCCTCCGCCTCCATCGGGGTCAACGGAACGATCGTCGCCGGCACGGCGGACTTCAACGTGACCGTGCCTTCGCTCGATCGTGCGGTCGTGCTCACCCCGGAGACGTCGCTCAAGGTGACGCTGGCGAGCAAGCCGACGTCGTACCTCGTCATCGCCCTCGGGGGCACGAGCGGCGATGGGACGGCGCCCACGCTCGCGATCACGACCCCCGCGAACGGCGCCTTCGTGGACACGACGACGCCCGCGCTCGCGATCGAGTATCGCGACCTGGCGGGAACCGGCGAGGCGGCCGCCTCCGGCGTCGACGTCTCGACCCTCGAGGTCTGGCTCGACGGCGCGCTCCGCACGAGCTGGTTCGCGCGGCGGTCCAACGACGCCACGGCCGTCGTCCCCGCCGAGGCCACCCTGGCCGAAGGCGCCCACGTCCTGCGCGCGCGGATCGCGGACGCCGCCGGCAACCTGCGCGAGTCCGCGGCTCAGTTCACGATCGATGTGACGCGTCCGCTCGTGGCCGTCCCGCAGCCCGCCGCCGGAGAGTTCCTGGGGACGGCCCTTCCCGAGATCCGGGTGCAGTACCAGGACGCGAACCTCGACACCTCCACCCTCCGGGTGGACGTGAACGGCACCGACCGCACGGAATGGTTCCAGCGCGGTCCCACGGAAGCGGTCGCGCAGGTGCCGGCGGCGCAACCGCTGCCCACCGGCCCGAACCAGGTGGTGGCGTCGATCTCGGATCGGTCGCAAAACAAGGGCACGGCGAGCACGTCCTTCAACATCGACGTTCAGGCGCCGGCCATCGCGATCACGCAGCCGGCGCGCGGCTCGCGCCACGGATCCGGCCGCATCGAGGCGATCGCCCGCTACTCGGACGACCAGGCCCTGCAGCTTTCCACTTTCAAGGCGACCCTCGACGGCGGGTCCATCACGATGGCCCCGGGCGCGGCCGAGGCGACGAAATGGCTCGAAGGCCTGGCCGAGGGCCGGCACGTCCTCTCCGTGGAGATCGGCGATCGCGCCGGGAACGTCGCTTCCGACCAAAGCGAGTTCTGGGTGGACACGGGCGGCCCGAGCGTGTCGATCGCGCAACCCGCCCCCGGGGCCAAGGTGAACACGGCACGTCCCGCCATCGCCATCCAGTACTCCGACGCGCAGGGGCTCGCGGTGGGATCGTTCAAGCTCATGCTGGACGGGTTCGAGCGGACGGCATGGTGCGCGGTGAACCTGGCAGCCGCGACCTGCACGGTGCCCGCGGGCGAAGCTATCGGCGACGGCCCCCATCAGATCGTCGCCACCGTCTCCGACCTCGCCGCGAATACGGGCACCGGCGAGTCGGGTTTCACCGTCGACACTGTCGCGCCCACCGCCTCTCTGGTCGCGCCTACCGCGCCCACGAACGTCGACCCGCCTCTCATCGAGCTCGCCTTCGCTGACGTCGGCACCGGAGTCGTCCCCGATTCCATCCACGTCTTCATCGACGGGGAGGACCATACGGGTGAGTTCGTGCGCAGCGAGACCAGGGCGAAGGGCCGGCCCGCCACGGCGCTGTCCCAAGGTCCGCACGCCGTCCAGGCCACCGTCAAGGACCAGGCGGAGAACCTGGGACAGCTCGAGGCGGGCTTCGTGGTCGACACCGAGGCGCCGGCGCTCGCCGTGACGGCGCCGCACACGCCGTTCCTCAACGACGCCAGGCCCGGGATCGCCGGCGAATGGAGCGATGCCGTCTCCGGGGTACGCGGGGACACGCTGAAGGTGGTCCTCGTCCGCATCGAGCCGCCGGAGACGCGCGACATCACGTCGTTGCTGACTCCCGGACCGTCCGGCGCGGAGGGGGCGATCCCGGAGGCAGAGGCCCTCGCCGACGGCGGCTTTCACATCCAGGCCACCGTCAGCGACGCCGCCGGGAACCTGGCCACCGCGACCGCTGCCTTCCAGCTCGATACGAAGGCGCCGAGCGTCACCATCGACGATCCCGCAGAAGGCGCGTGGATCCGGACCGCTTTGCCGTCGATTGCCCTTCACTTCTCCGACGAGGGGGTCGGCGTCGATCCCACGCTCACCGAGCTCCTCGTCGACGGCGCCGATCGCAGCGGGCGGCTGACCTGCGCGGCGGGCACGTTGCAATGCACGGCCGCGCTGCTGGCCGAGGAGTCCCTTGCCGAGGGCGGCCACACTCTCGCCGTCACCGTCCACGATCGCGCGGGGAACGCCTCGACCTCTGGCGTGGTCGCCTATGCCTTCTCCGTGGATACGCATGCGCCCACCGTGGGCGTGATCTCGCCGCCACGCGGCAGCCACGTCGGATCGGGAAGCGTCCCCGTCCTGATCCAGTACGGCGATCCCGGCGGCAGCGGGATTCACCTCGGCTCCTTGCAGGTCCTGGTGGACGGGGTCGACCGCACGACCGAGTTCACGGCCACGGAGTCACGAGCGTCGGCCACGCTCGCGCTGTCCGACGGGGCACACAACGTGATCGCGAACGTCGCGGACTGGGCGGCGAACCCCGCCGCCGCGGATGGCCCGTTCTGGGTCGACACGACGACGCCGACGGTGAGCGGCGTCAGCCCGGCCACGGAGACGTACGTGAGCGAGCTCGACCCTTCGGGACGCCTCACCTTCGACGGCCAGGCGCAGGACCTCGACGGCGACCTGACCGTTACCTGCACCGTGGGCGGCCGGAGCTACTCGGGCTCGTTCGCGAACGGCTCGATCAGCTGCGCGGTGCCGCTCGGCGAGAACGACAACGACGTCCAGGTCACCGTCACCGACCGCGCGGGCAATCACACCGACGTGGGCCGCACGATCGTCGTCGACCGCGCTGCTCCCGAGATCGTCCTCCTGCAGCCGCCGGATGGCTCGTACACGAACGCGATTTCCCTCGCCGTCACCGGCCAGGTCTCCGACCTTCACCTCGACACGGTCGACGTCGCGGGAGTGACGGCCGCCGTGGACGGTGGCGGATTCTCCGCGGACCCGGTCCCCATCGGCGAACCGCCGGACGTCACGCTCACGGCCACCGCGCACGACCGGGCGGGTAATGCGGGCACCTCCAGCGTCACGCTCCACGTCGACCGCATCGCCCCGGAGGTGCACATCACGTCTCCGCGGGAAGGAGCGGTCCTCACCTCCGGCGCCGTCGAGGTCGGAGGCACCATCGACGACGCCTCTCCGATCGCCGCTGCTTCCGTGAACGACCCGCCGGCAACGTCGGCGAGGACACGACTCACGTGAGCGTGGACACCACGCCGCCCACGATCGTCATCGAGCAGCCGGTGCCGGGCCTCGCCACGCGGGCGCCGTCGGTGCACGTGGTGGGCCGCGCCTCCGACGACTTGCCGGGTGTGAAGGTCCTGCTCGGCGCGACGAACGTGCCGGTGATGGACGGACGGTTCGAGTTGGACGTGCCGCTGCCGGGGGAGGGTCCGACCGAGGTCGCGTTGACCGCCGTCGATCTCGCCGGCAACGTGACGCCGGTCTCGGTTCCCGTCCGCGTCGACCGCACGGCTCCCACCCTGACCGTGACCGCGCCGGCCCCGAACTCGGTGATCCCGTCGCTGCCTTTCGCGGTGACGGGCACGGTCACGGATGCGACGGAGGTGATGGTCATCGTCGGCGTGACGCCGGCGATCCGCTCCGGCAACGCATGGGTCGCCACCGTGGGCGGTCTCGCGGACGGCAGTCAGGCCCTCGACATCGTGGCCACCGACGAAGCGGGCAACGCGATGAGCGTCCCCTGGCGCGTCGTCGTCGACGTGCACGCACCGGAGGTTCACATCACCGCGCCCGCCGACCAGTCCGTGACGCGGGAGACCAGCATCGCGGTGACGGGGACCGTCCAGGATGCGGCCACGGAGGAGCACGTTCACCGCGATCGTGCCGGTCGCCGTCGAGGGGGAGAACCCGATCCACGCCCAGGCCAAGGACGGGGCCGCGCACACGGCGGCCGACGACGTCCGCGTCATCCGCGACACCACGGCGCCCAGCGTCGATCTCACCGCGCCGCCGGCGCTGCGCCGCGGGCAGACGGCCAAGGCCTCGGTCGTCGCGAGCGACAACCTCACCGGCGTTGCCAGGGTCACGTTCCACTTCGGGTCTCAGACGATCGGCCCCGTCCTGGCTCCTCCCTTCGAGGCCGACCTCGTCGTCCCCGAAGGCGCGACCGCTGGGCAGACGATCACGCTCACCGCGGAGGCCGAGGACGGCGCCGGCAACGTCGGACACTCCGCTCCGCACGGTGTGCGGGTGACGACGGCGGGTGCGATCGTCGGGCAGGTCCTGGCCGACGATACGGGCCTGCCGGTGGCGGGCGCGAGAGTGCGTATGGGGACGACCGAGACCACGAGCGACGAGCACGGCCGATATGCCCTCCCGACCGACCTGCCCGCGGTCGTCCTCACCGCAGAAAAGGAAGGGACGACGTCCGTCGATCGCCTGGTGTCCGTGCAGTCGGCGGTGGGTACGGTTCCCGTCGATGCGCGCCTCACCGCGCTCGCCCCGTCGGGCACGTACCGGCTCACTCGGCTCACGGCCCAGGGGCTTCCCGGCCTGCTCCCCCTGGGATGGAGCCCGGCCGCCGCGTTCGAGGTGCGGTTCGAGGGAGCCGCGGGAGCGGAGATGTCCGTCACCGTCACGGGTCTGGGCGAGGTCACGACGGTGCACCTCGCCGCCTACGATCGCGTGCTCCGCGCCTGGACGATGAGGGCCGGCCCTCTCGCCGTCTCCGACGGAGCGATGACGACGACGCTGCCGGGCGCGGGCAGCTACGCTCTCGTCCGCCCGGACGATGAACAGGTCCCGGCGGCCGCCGCCGGTGAGCCGCTGGCCGGCGTCGGCATGGCTGCGCTTCCGGACGCGGCGACGAGCACGAGCACGGCCATTCCGGCCACGCTGCCTCCGGCGGGGGGAACCGCCGTCGGACATCTCACCGTCAAGGACGCGCCCGGCGTGCCGTCGGGCACGGTCGTCCAGGCCATCGTCACCGAGACCTTCACGCTGACGTCGGGGGGCGTGGCTTCGGAAGAGAAGCGGATGGAGGACATCGTCCTCTACCGCTCCGCCGGCGAGCTCGAGGCCACGGTTCCGATCACGCCTTCACGGTCGTTCGAGACGAGCGAGCTTCAATCGGGCAAGGTGCATCTCGACATCCTGGCCGGCCGGGAAGGCGTGCGCGGCCAGTCCGGCGGCAACGCCCCCGTCGTGCTGGAGAGAGAGGGCGTTCGGCTGACCGTCGGCCAAGGGGCGCTCTCGTCCGACCTCGCCATCGACCTCGGCGTGACCGCGATCTCACCCTTCGTGCCTCGGAGCGCGACGCTCGTCCCGCTCGCGGAAGCGACGCTCGATTTCTCGGGGCGCGAGCTCCTGCTCCCGGCGCGCCTGGCCGTGCCCGCGGCGGGTGCCACGTCCCCGGACGGGACGTACCTGTTCGCGCGCGTGGAGCGCATCGGCGGCATCCCGCAGATGACGGTCGTGGCCGTCGGCGCCGTGCAGGACGACATGATCGTCCCCCAGGAATTCCCTGGATTGCCGGGCATCGCCCGTGAAGGACGGTACGTCCTCTATCGTGTCGAGGCGCCGCTGGGCTTCGTGGGCGGCATGACGACCAGCGATGGCGCTCCGCTGCGCGCGGTCGTCGCGGCCACGGGCTCGCCCGCGACCGTGCTGCCCTTCGTCGCGCTGAGTGGCACCGACGGTCGGTTCCTGCTCCCCGCGGTCCCCGGGACCGTCGCTCTCCAGGCGACCGTGCCTCCCACCGCCGCCCACGGCGAGGTGCAGGCGCAGGTCACGGCCGGACAGACGGCGACGGCGAACATCGCGCTCTCCGGGGTCGTGGCCGCGACGGTGAGCCCCGCCGGATACCCACGCGCACGGTGGTCTCCGGGACGCGACGGACGATCAGCCTCGTGACCACGAATCCGCTCGCCCCGACGACGACGTACACGCTCGCGGCGGCGCAACTCAACGACGTGTACGGCGGCGTGGTCTCCGTCCTCGCCGTCTCCTTCACGACGCGTGCGGACGTGCCTCCCGAATCGCATCCCGAGCGGCTGACCTTCAGCTATCCCGATCCGGGCGGCCTCGTCTCGGTGACCGCGCCCGCGGGCAGCCTGCTGCCGGGCACGACGGTGCTCATCGTCGATATGGGCAGCGCGTTCGTGCTCAGCTTCACCGTCGGCGATCAGGGCGACGCGCACGAGACCCTGCCCGCATCGACACGGGACGTCCTCAACGTCACCGTCACCGACCCGCACGGCAACGTGACGATCCTCGAGCGCAGCCAATACGTCGATCCCGTCAGCGGACGCACCGCGGTCGGCGAGGGCGGGGGGGTGGTGGCGTCGGAAGACGGCTTCGAGCTGCGCGTCCCCAAGGGCGCGGTCGAGGGCGTGGCCGACTTCAAGCTGTCGTCCTTCACGATCGAGGAAGGGGATCCGCGGCCGGAGCTGGAGGGCAGCCACTTCGCCAGCGGGCTCAAGATCGAGACCAGGGGCGCGCCGGAATTCAAGAAGGAGCTGAAGCTCGCCTTCCCACGTCCCGCCGAGGCCTCGGAAGGATCCTTCTTCTACGTGTACCGGAAGCTGGACGGTCCGGACGGCGCGCACGTGTTCGAGACGATCGACTACGCGGAAGCGACCGCGGACGGCAAGGTCGTCACCGCCTCGTATCCGTTCGCGGGTTACGAGAACACCTTCGGCGTCTTCGATGCCGGAGGAATCACCAAGACGCAGTTCAACAACCTCTACTTGATGTGGACGTACGACCAGTCAATTCCGGGCATGGCCCTGCCCGGTGCCATCAGGCGAGGCCGGGCAGACCTCGCCTCCGGCCGGAGCGCCCTTCGCGATCACGAAGGCGGACGGCACCTTCACGATGTGGGAGAAGGCGTTCACGGACGGGCCGGTGACCATCGTGGCGAAGGCGCCCGGCGGCGAAATCAAGGCCGCGCAGGCCTTGCGTGTCGATCCTGTCAATTGGAAGTCGACGGGCCTGCGGTTCCAACGCAACATCGCCGAGGCCACCATCGCGCTCGACCCCGAGGCGCCGCCGCCTCCCCCGCGCGACGTGGTAGTGGACGTGCTGCGGCCGGTGCCCGCGGGCTACGAGAAGACCGGTGTCATCCCGACGGGCGCGAGCGTCGTCATCGCCATCCGGCTGACCAACGCCGACCTCGAAACCGTGAAGGTCGCCGGGGTGTCACAGACGGTCGAGACCGTTCCCGCGGGCAGCGCGCTCAAGTACGACCGTGTCGTCCGCTATCCGGCCGAGGGTGCGCCGGCGCTCGCGCCCGGAAGCTACAAGGTGGAAGTCGTCGCCCGTCCGACCGGAGGCGGGATCGCGATCCCCGAGACGACGTACTTCACCGTGCTCGCCGCGGGCGGTGCCTCCGGTCCAATTCTCGGACCGCCCGCCGTCATCGCGTCGAGCACGCTCCCGAAGGATGCGGCCACGGACGTCCCCGTGAACGTCTTTCCGCAGGTCGTGTTCAGCGAGCCGGTCAAGGACGTGCCGGCCCACGTGCACCTGATCGACGACACCCGAGCGGAGGCGGCGACCGTCCTCCTGGCGCTCGACCCCGCGACGGGAAGGGTGGTCGACCTGGGTGCGGCGGCAGCCTCCGCGCCCGGCATCACGTCGCTCACGATCCAGCCCGTGCAGGGGCTGAAGTATGGCGTGAAGTACACCCTGCGGATCGACGCCGAGGTCGTCGACGAAGACGAGCCGCCGCAGAGCATGGCGGCGCCCTACGAGTCGTCGTTCACGACCATCGCGCTCTCGTCCCTGACCGGCGCCGGAGGATCGACGTGGACGTCACCCGGCATCGCCACCGTCGGGGATCGCGCCTATCTCGTCGAGATCCAATCGGGCGGACGCGCCGGGGTGCTCCATTCGTTCGACACCACGAACGCGGCCTTCCCCGACCTCGTCGCCTCCGCGAACCTGCCCGGCGGTGGACGTGCGGTCGACCTCTCGGCCGCGCTGGACGGCGGGGTGGAGGGCGCGACGGTGCTGGGCGAGGCCGGACGGGTGGTCGCGGTGGCGACGCACACGGGCAACGGCATCGCGCGGCCGCCGAACGTCCTCGTGTTCGACACCTCGAAGGACAAGGACGGGCGCATCGATTTCCTCGGCGCGGCCAGCCTGACGAGCTCGGCGGTCCAGGGCTACGTCGACCGTCTCTTCCTGCGCACACCGTTCCTCTACGTGGCCACCTTCCGAAAGGGAGTCCAGGTCGTCGATCTCGCGCGGGTCAAGGCGTCGCTGGCCGACGTCGGCGGCGTGAACAGCCCCGGGTTCTGGTCGATGCTGCGCTCCCTCAACCTCGACCTCAAGGTCGGCGACTACGTCGTGAGCGGCTTCTCTCAGCCCACCATCGTCGGCACGGGGACGGATGCGCTCGGCAGCTCGGCGGAGTTTGCCTTGATCGTGGCCAGCCCCCTGACCGGCCAGGTGCTCTTCAAGGGCGCGCCCGCGTTCGGGGAGGGCAATCGCCTGACCAGCGGGCAGGCCGTGGCCCTGGCCAACGTCGCCGGCCGCGACCTGGGCGTCATCGTCGGGAAGGGCGACCTCATGGTGGGCGGCGTCCAGCTTCGCGCCCAGGACGTCCTGGCCACGGTCGATCTGACCGACGACGTCGCGAACCCCGTCCCGCGCGGGATCGTGGCCTTGCGGGCTCCGGCCACGGACGTCGCCGTCCACGGCGATCACGCGTTCGTAGGCGGCGCCTCCGGCACGATGCAGATCGTGAACCTCGCGGACCCGGCGCAGCCGTTCTGGGCCGGCACCGGCCAAGGCGTCGGATCGCGCCTCTCCATGAGCGATGGCGGGGTCCTGTTCAGCACGGCACGCACGGTATTCGGCGGCCCGAGCAACCTGCGGGAGGTCAGCGCCATCGCCGTCGACCCCGCGGCG
>QHVP01000451.1 GCA_003222295.1 Acidobacteriota bacterium
CCGGTTTGACCGGTCGTTCAAATTTTCCGGAGCCCGCGCCTTGGAGAAGATCCGGATCCAACTGAGGGTGAACGGCGAGGACCGCGAGTGCCTCGCGCCCGTCCACCATACGCTGCTCGAGGTCCTGCGCGAAGAGCTGGGCCTCATGGGCACCAAGCACGGATGCGAGCTGGGGGAATGCGGCACCTGCACGGTGCTCGTGGACGGGCGCCCCATCCTTTCGTGCCTGGCCCTGCCCGTGGAGTGCGAGGACCGCGAGATCACGACCGTGGAAGGCATGGCGGGCGTGACCCTGCATCCTCTCCAAGAGGCCTTTGCGGCGCTGGGAGCGGCCCAGTGCGGCTACTGCACGCCCGGCTTCCTGCTGACCGCGGCCGCCCTGCTTGCGGACAAGCCCGCGGCGACGCGGCCGGAGATCGCGGAGGCGACGGCGGGGAACCTGTGCCGGTGCACGGGGTACCTGAAGATACTCGAAGCGATCGAAATGGCGGCGGAGAGGATGCGGTCGGCCAGCCAACCGCTCGACGGTGGCCGCTTGCGTAAACGGACGGGAACGGAGACGGGCACGGAGCGGACGCGTGCCTGAGCAGGACCGCCAGGACCTCACCGTCGTCGGGCAGCCGCTGGTCAAGGTCGACGCGGCGGCCAAGGTCACCGGGCAGACTGTCTTCGCCGACGATCTCGTGCTCCCGCGCATGGGCTTCGCGCGCCTCCTGCGCTCGCCCCACCCCCATGCGCGTATGCGCTCGATCGACGTCTCACGCGCCGCCGCCTACCCCGGCGTGCTGGCCACGCTCGTGGGCTCCGAGCTGCCGATTCCGTTCGGCATCCTTCCCGTCAGTCAGGACGAGCACGCACTCTGCCTGGACAAGACGCGGTTCGTGGGTGATCCCGTGGCCGCCGTGGCCGCGATCGACGAAGAGACGGCCGAAGCCGCGCTCGCGCTCATCGACGTCCACTACGAGGTCCTGCCTGCCGTGATGTCGATCGACGAAGCGCTGGCCCGCGAAGACGTGCGCATCCACGACTACGGCCCCCACGGCAACGTGCACAAGGAGGTCTCGTTCGATTTCGGCCGGGTCGAGGAGGGTTTCGCGGAGTCCGACCACATCCGCGAGGACACGTTCTTCTTCGAAGGCAACACCCACCTCCCGCTCGAGCAGCACGCGGCGGTGGCGTCGCAGGGGCCGGACGGAAAGCTGACCCTCTGGTCCTCGACCCAGACCCCGCACTACGTGCATCGCGCCCTGGCCAGGGTGCTGGAGATCCCGCCGGCGCACATCCGCGTCATCGCCTGCCCCAACGGCGGCGGCTTCGGCGGCAAGAGCGATCCCTTCAGCCACGAGCTGGTGGTGGCGAAGCTCTCGATGAAGACGGGGCGGCCGGTGAAGATGACGTTGACCCGCGAGGAGGTCTTCTACTGCCACCGCGGGCGCCACCCCGTGAAGATGTGGATCCGCACCGGCCTCAAGCGCGACGGCCGGATCACCGCCATGCACTTCCGCACCGCCCTCGACGGCGGGGCCTACGGCAGCTACGGGGTGGCCAGCCTCTACTACACGGGCGCGCTGCAGACCGTGACCTACGAGGTCCCGCGCTACAAGTTCGAGGGCGTGCGCGTCTTCACCAACAAGCCTCCCTGCGGCCCCAAGCGCGGACACGGCACCCCCCAGCCCCGTTTCGCCCTGGAGTGCCACATCGACAAGTTCTGCGCCGACCTCGGGCTGGATCCCGCGCGCTGGCGCCTGGACAACGTGGTCGCCCCCGGCACCATCACCGCGAACCAGATGCAGGTGCGGACGACCGGGCTGCGCGAGTGCCTCGAGCGCGTGATCGCGAAGAGCGGGTACGACTCCAAGCGTGGACGGCTGGGCGGCGGCCGCGGGATCGGCCTCGCCGGCTCTTCCTACATCAGCGGAGCGGGCCTGCCCATCTACTGGAACGCGATGCCGCACTCCGGCGTGCAGATCAAGATCGATCGCGGCGGGGGAGTGACGGTGTTCTGCGGCTCGACGGACATCGGCCAGGGCTCCGATTCCGTCCTCGCCTACGTGGTCGCGGAGGAGCTGGGCGTCGCCCCCATTGATATCCGCGTCGTCACCGGCGACACCGACCTCACGCCGGTGGACCTCGGCTCCTATTCGTCGCGGGTCACCCTCATGACGGGCAACGCGGCCATCGCGGCCGCGCGCAAGCTGCGCGCTCTCGTCCTGGGCGCGGCCGCGCGCAAGCTGGAGGTGCCCCTCGAGCGGCTGAAGGCGGCGGATGGCCGCATCTGGGACAGCGCCGAGTCGTCGCGGGGGTTGCCCTTCGCGGACGCGGCCGTGCTCGCGGAGGCGGCGCACGGCACGCTGGGCGCCGTGGGCTCGTACACCCCGCCGCGGTCCGTCGCGAAATGGAAAGGGGCGGGCGTGGGCCCCACGCCGACGTACTCGTATTCGGCGGCGGCGGTCGAGGTATCGGTGGACCGTGAGACCGGGATCATCCGCGTCGACAAGGTCTGGATCGCCCACGACGTCGGCCGGTCCATCAACCCCCTGCTCGTCATCGGCCAGGTGGAAGGCTCCGTCTACATGGGACTCGGCGAGGCCCTCATGGAGGAGCAGGTCTTCCGCAAGGGCCTCCACAAGATCCCGTCGATGCTCGAGTACAAGAGTCCCACCACCCTCGAGATGCCGCCGGTCGATTCGATCCTGGTGGAGACGCTCGACCCGCAGGGGCCGTACGGAGCGAAGGAGTGCGGACAGGGCCCGCTCCTCCCGGTGATCCCCGCCCTGGCCAACGCGGTGTACGACGCGGTCGGCGTGCGCATCGACGAGGTACCGATCACGCCGGAGAAGGTGCTCGCCGCCCTCGACGGGCGCTATCGGCGTCCGCAGATGCCCACCGTCGCCTATCCGGAGACGGTCCAGGTCGCGCCTCTACGCGCGGCGGCGCCGGCGACGGCGCCGCCCGCGGATCCGGCCCTGCGCCCGTGAGGAGCCGCTCGTGCTGAGGCTGCCTCCGTTCCGCTACGCCGCGCCCGGCACCGCGGGCGACGCCGCGCGCCTGCTCGCCGACCATGGCCCGGAGGCGATGGCGGTGGCCGGCGGCACGGACCTCTATCCCAACATGAAGCGCCGCCAGTTCACGCCCCGCGTCCTGGTGGCGCTCCGGGGCCTCGAGGAGGCATACGGAATCGAGGCCGATGGGACCCTCACCCTCGGCGCGATGGCGACCCTCACCGACGTCGCGGATCATCCGGCCGTGCGCGGGCGCTGGCCGGCCATCGCCCGTGCCGCCTCCCTCGTCTCGTCGCCGCCGCTGCGCAACGCGGGCACCATCGGCGGCAATCTCTGCGTGGACACGCGCTGCAACTACTACAACCAGACCGAATTCTGGCGGGCCTCCATCGGATACTGCATGAAGAAGGATGGCCACGTCTGCCTGGTCGCGCCGGGATCGGACGTGTGCTGGGCGCTCTCGTCCTCGGACACCGCGCCCGTGATGATCGCCCTCGGGGCCGAGGTGACGCTGGTCGGGCCGAAGGAGGAGCGGCGGATCGCGGTGCGCGACCTCTACGGGCCGGATGGCATCGCCTACCTGGCCAAGCGCCGCGACGAGATCCTCACGCGCATCCACGTGCCGGACCGCACGGGATGGGCCATGACCTATCGCAAGCTCCGCCGCCGCGGCTCGATCGACTTCCCGATCCTCGGCGTCGCGGCGGCGGTGCGGCTGGGGGCGGGCCGGCGCGTGGACGAGGCCCACGTCGTGCTCGGAGCCGTGCACACCGCGCCCGTCGTCGCGCGCGACGCGGAGGACTTCCTGCGCGGCCGTGTCCTCGACGCGGAGACCATCGAGACGGCAGCCGGGATCGCCTACAAGCCGGCCAAGCCGCTGGCATGGCGCGGGTGGAGGTCGCGCGCGCGCTCCGCGAGCTGGCCGGCCTTTCCACGGGCGACGTGCCTCCGATCTCATCGCCCGCCTGAAACCGCCGCGCTCGTTGACCGCCCGCGTCGGCGGGTGCTAGCCTCCGAAGCGCGGCTCTCCCGGCCGCACTCCCCGAGGCGGAGGCATGAGCAAGGACTCCCTGACCATCACCGACAACCGCACCGGCAAGACCTACGAGATCGCCATCGAGAACGGGGCCATCAAGGCGCTCGACCTCCGACAGGTCAAGGCCGGCGACGACGGCGGGCTCATGACCTACGACCCCGGGTTCACGAACACCGCGGCGTGCAAGAGCCGCATCACCTTCATCGACGGGGACAAGGGCATCCTCAACTACCGCGGCTATCCGATCGAGCAGCTCGCGGAGAAGAGCACGTTCCTGGAGACGGCGTACCTGCTCCTGCAGGGCGAGCTGCCGACGCGCACGCAGCAGGAGTCCTGGGTGTACGGCGTCACCCACCATACGATGGTCCACGAGAACATCAAGGAGCTCGTTTCGGGGTTCCGCTACGACGCGCATCCGATGGGCGTCCTGATGTCGACGGTGGCCGCGCTCTCGACCTTCTATCCCGAGGCCAAGCACATCCACGACGCCCAGGTGCGGCAGAAGCAGGTCTTCCGGCTCATCGCGAAGATGCCCACCCTGGCCGCCCTCGCGCACCGCCACTCGATGGGCCTGCCCTTCGTGTACCCGGACAACGACCTCAGCTATTGCGCGAACTTCCTGCAGATGACGTTCCGGATAACGGAGCCCAACTACAAAGTCCACCCCGTGCTCGAGCAGGCGCTGGAGGTCCTCTTCATCCTTCTACGGACCGCTGCACGGCGGGGCCAACGAGCAGGTCCTGCGCATGCTGGAGGAGATCGGCTCCAAGGACAAGATCCCCCAGTTCATCAAGGAAGTGAAGACGAGCGGGGGGGAGGTCCGGCTCATGGGCTTCGGCCACCGCGTGTACAAGAACTACGATCCGCGGGCCAAGATCATCAAGGTCATGGCCGATCGTGTCTTCGAGGTGACCCGGCGCGACCCCTTGCTGGACATCGCGCTCGAGCTCGAGCGCATCGCCCTCGAGGACGAATACTTCGTCAAGCGGAAGCTCTATCCGAACGTCGATTTCTACTCCGGCCTCATCTACCAGGCCATGGGCTTCCCGATGGACATGTTCCCCGTCCTCTTCGCGATTCCGCGAACGGCCGGCTGGCTCGCCCAGTGGGAAGAGATGCTGCTCGACAAGGAGCAGAAGATCGCGCGGCCGCGCCAGGTCTACCTGGGATCGGGCCGGCGCGACTACCTAACCCTCGAAAAGCGCGCCTGACGGCGTCCTTCCGCATCGGATTTGACCCGCCGCACGCGCTGGGGGACCATCCTGCCGGCCCGCGTCTCCCGTCCCTTGGCCGCCGGGCCGTGGCTCACGCCGCATGAGCGAAGCAACCGACATCCTCCGGTCGTATGTCCGCCTCGTCGAGCGCCTCAGCGGGGCCGCTTCCGTGTCGCTCTACGTGCCCCCGGGGCCCGGGGGCGAGAGCGAAATCCTGCTCCACGACGGGCGTTTCGAGCCCGTTCCCGAGCTGGCGGACGCCACGGCGGCCGCCGAGTTGCACCACCGCTTCATCGACGAGCATGGGGACAACGAGGAGGGTGCGGTGCGGCTTCCCAGCCGCAGCCCCGACGGGGTTCTCTATCGGATCCCCTTACGCTGGGTCTTCGCCAAGGCGGAGGAGGACGCGGGAGGACCGGAGCGGCGCAAGCGTGATGGACGCCCGCGCACGGAGCTGACGGCCTGGACGGGCCTGCGGTTCGACCGGGACGCCTCCGCCCGCCGCCAGGACGGGCTCCTGTACTTCCCGACGGCCGCCGACACCCTCAGTGACGAGGCCTGGTGGAAGAACTTCCTCGGCCTGGCCGCAGCCTTTGCCGCCCACGCGCGAACGGTCTCCCGCACCCTCTTCGACCAGGTCACCGGACTCCCGGAGCGGCCGGAGTTCCAGGCAGAGCTGGAGTCGGCCCTGGCCCAGGCGCAGGAGAGCAAGGTCAGCACCGTCCTCGTATTCCTGGGCCCGGACGATTTCGGCTGGGTGAACGAGCGGCTGGACCGGCGGTCCGGCGACCTCGTGCTGCGCGAGATCGCGACCGGGCTGAGGGCGAGCCTGCGCAGCCACGATCACGTCGCGCGCTACGGAGGGGCGATCTTCACCGTGATCCTCGTGGATACCGACCGGGACGTCGGGCGGATGGTCGCCGAGAACGTCGTCCGCCGGCTGAGCGAGCATCGCTACCACGGCGGCATCCTGCGCCTGGACTTTAGCGCGGGCCTGGCGGTGGCGGATGGCGCCGAAACCATCGGCGCCCTGGAGCTGATCCGGCGGGGGGATCAGGCGCTCAGCGCGGCCAAACGGGACGACGCGGGCGTGCGGGTGTGGGAGAAGGGCTCGGACGTCGAGACGGCGGGGAGCCTCGACCGGCTGCAGGGCATCTTTACCGGGGACAAGGTGAAGGACTACCGGAACATGCGGCTGCTGCTGGACACGATGACGGTGGTGGCCGCGTCCAACGACTCCGCCGAGCTGGCGCGCAACTTCACGGAGCGCCTCTTCGACACGCTCCACGCGCGGCGGGTCGGGGTCCTGGAGGCGTCCCGCAGCGGGTCCTTCGACCTCCTCGGGGGGCTGGAGCGCACGGAGGGGACGGCACGGGCCTTCACCGTGATGCCAAGAGACCTCGCCATCCTCGAGCGAGCCTGTCGCGAGAAGAACTTCGTCGCCGAGAACAGTGGTCCGCCGGACGACCTGTCGCTCTGCGCGCTGCCCCTGTGCCTCCAGGACCGCTGCCTCGGCGGGATCGTGCTCGAGGTGGCTTCCGTCAACGTGGCATTCGAGGGCTCCGACCGGCAATTCCTCGACGCGCTCGCTTCCGAGATGGCGGTGGCGCTCGATCGCGCGCGCCTGCTCGAGCGGGAGCGCGAGCGGCAGAAAGAGGAGAAGGAGCGCCTGGAGGCCGAGGTCACGGACCTCCGGCTGGTGCTTCACGGGTCGCGGCTGGCCTACCGCTCGGCGGCCATGGAGTCCCTGCTCGCCACCGCGCGCAAGGTCGCACGGACCGACACCACCGTCCTCATCACCGGGGAGAGCGGGACGGGCAAGGAGATGGTGGCCCACACCCTCCACGAGCTCAGCGGCCGGCGCGAGAAGCCGGTGGTCGTGGTCGACTGCGGCGCCATCGCGCCCACCCTCATCGAGAGCGAGCTCTTCGGGCACGAGAAAGGCGCCTTCACCGGTGCCCACACGCGCAAGCCCGGCCGCCTGGCCCAGGCCGAGGGCGCGACCGTGTTCCTGGACGAGATCGGCGAGCTGCCTCTCGACCTGCAGAGCAAGCTCCTCCGTTTCGTGCAGGAGAAGGAATTCACGCCGGTCGGGAGCGTCGTCGCGCGGACGGTCGACGTGCGCATCATCGCCGCCACCAACGTGGACCTGCGCGCGAAGGTCGCGGAGGGCAAGTTCCGGGAGGACCTCTTCCACCGCCTCAACGTCGTCCGCCTGCACGTCGCGCCTCTGCGCGAGCGCAAGGACGACATCCTCCACCTCGCGACGATCTTCCTTCAGCAGTTCGCCGCCCTCTACCGCCGGCCCGCCCATCACTTCACGCAGCGGGCGGAGAAGGCGCTCGAAGCCTACCCGTGGCCGGGCAACGTGCGCGAGCTGCAGAACCTGATCATGACGTCCGTTCTCTTCTGCGACGCGGCGGAGGTCGACGTGCCCGATCTGCACGGCTTCCAGGCCGCCTTGCGGCCGGGCGGCCCCCCGCCGCAACCCGCCTCCTCCGGCGGCCCGGCCGCGGAGGAGTCCGCGCCACCGGCCCCCGCGGCCATGCCCTCCGCGGGCGACCCCGTCGTCAACCTCCGCCAGGCGCTCGCGCGTGAGATCGCTTCCGCCGTGACCGGAGGTCGCGAGAGCCTGGTTCCCCTCGGCAAATGGCTCGCCGAGGACCTGGTCCTGGCCGCGGACCGCCTTGCCTCGGGCGTGTCGCGCCGCGGCGCGGAGCTGCTCGGGCTGGCGGACAGCACCTACCGCCGTCAGCTCCAGGGCGCGGCGGGGCGACGTGCGGCCGGGCTCGCCGTGCGCTCCCCGACCTGGTCGGACGTCGCCGGGCTGCTGGAAGATTTCATTCGCGCGCGGCGGGGCGACACCGACGTGTGTCAATGGGCCGAGGCTGGCCTGCTCGCCGAAATCGAATCCGCCGTCCCCGGCGAGCCCCGCACGGCCGCCGCGCTGCTCGGTGTCACAGAACCCACCCTCCTTCGCCGTCGCGCAGAATTGTCGCGCCACTTCTAAAAATCGGCTCGCCGAAATTATGGTGGCGCTCGGCAAGGCGCCGAAAATGCCGCCCTCAGAGGTGGCGCCTCGAACCAATAACTTACTTAGAATCAGTCGATTATACCCGTTGGCTGCTCTGGGGACCCCGATGGCATCGGCGTTGCTATGTACGGGGCCCCGAGAGTAGGAACGCCAATGATGACTCGATATAGCCGCCAGTGGCGCCATCTTGCCTGGGGGCTCGTGCTCGGCCTGGTTTCGGTCTCGGCGACCGCAGGCCGACCCACGAAATGGAACCCCGGGAAGCTCAGCGACAAGGCCCGCCTTTCCGCCAGCCGCAAGGGCACCGCGAAGATGAACGTCCTCGTTCGCTTCCGCCGGAACCCGGGCGCAGCCGAGAAGATGCTGGTCCAGGGACTCGGCGGCGGCGTGCGCAAGCCGCTGAGGGCCTCGTCGCGCTGGATGTCAGTGAGCATTCCCGCCCACGCGTTGGCCCGCCTGGCCGAGCACTCCATCGTCGACTTCGTGGCCGCGGACGAGCCGGTGACCGCGAGCGCGGGCATGGACGTGGCCCGGCAAGCCGCGGGGGCGGCGCCGGTGAGTGCGCCGGAGAGCGCGTTCAAGGGCGCGGGCGTGACCATCGCGGTGGTCGACTCCGGCGTCGCGCTCCATCCGGACATCCAGACGCTGACGGCGGCCGTCGACATCGTGAGCCCCGCCCTGCCGCTCCAGGGCGACGTCGCTTCCCTTGCCGGTGGTCAGCCGAACGATCCGGCCAACAGCATCGATCCCAACGGTCACGGC
>QHVP01000061.1 GCA_003222295.1 Acidobacteriota bacterium
CCCGTGCAGGCGCAATGCCGCGCGCACGAGCGGCCCGGGATCGGCCGCGTGCAAGCCGGCGGCGAGCACGGCGGCCGCCGCCCGGCGGAGCGCGGTCCGACTGGAAGGGGGAAGGGGATGCGGGGCCGGGCGCCCCCGGCGGAAACGCCTGGGTTTCAGTGGCCCTTGCGCGGGTCCAGCTCGCTCAGCCGGGTGAGGACGTCGAACTTCTGCAACAGGGTCTCGGCGACGCCGGGGAAGTTGTCCTGGCCACAGACGCGGTCGAGATCCGCCATCAGCTTCGAGCAGGACTGCTGCATCGCGTCCTGGCTGTCGTCGCTGAGGATGCCGTTGGCCTTGAAATACTCCATGTAGCGCAGGAACTCTTCACGATAGAAGTCGGACAATGCACGGCGCTTATCGGGGTCCAAGCCACCTCCCGGCGGAGTCTCTTCATTGAAGGTAGCCGACGGCCGCGGCGGGTGTCAATTCTTGTGCAGGCGCCGGGAAGGGGTCTCCTTCTCCGTGACCCAATGCGTCAACCGAGAGGGAGATGGGGGTCGGCGTCGAGGTCCCAACCCGCCCGCCGCCCCTGCTCGAACGCCACCTGCCCGGCCGCCCCGATCATGGCCGCGTTGTCGGTCGAGAGGGCGATGGGGGGCACGAACAACGGCAATCCCAGATCCTCGGCCAGGCGGGCCGCGTCCGCGCGCAGGCGCCGGTTGGCGGCGACGCCGCCGGTGAGGATCAGGCTGCGCGGGCGCCGGGTCCGGGCCGTCTGCTCGAGCTTGCGCAGGAGCGCGGTCACCACCGCACGCTGGAAGGAGGCGACGAGGTCGCGGACCTCTTTCGGCGCCGCGGCCGGATCGGCCACGGGAGCGATCCCTTCGCGGCGAACGTAGTAGAGCACCGCGGTCTTGACCCCGCTGAAGGAGAAATCGGGACGGCCGTCCTTGATGCGCGCGATGGTGAACTCGTGGGCCTGGTCGTCGGCGCCTTCGGAGAGGCGGTCGATCACGGGCCCGCCCGGATAGCCGAGCCCCAGGAGCTTGGCCACCTTGTCGAAGGCTTCGCCGGCCGCATCGTCGCGCGTGCGGCCCAGCAACCGGTACTCGCCCCGGCCCGCCATCTCGAACAGGCTGGTGTGCCCGCCGGAGACGACCAGGGCCAGCGCGGGAAGGGGCACCTCCGCGCCCCTCGCGAGGGAGGGTGCCTCGAGGTGGCCCGCGATGTGATGCACGGGCACGAGCGGCTTCCGGTGAACGAACGCGATGCCCTTCGCCACCTGCACGCCCACGAGGAGGGCGCCCACGAGGCCCGGTCCCTGGGTGACGGCCACCGCGTCGAGCTCCGGATAGGTCATCCCGGCGTCGGACATCGCCTTCGCGATCACGGGACAGATGTTCTCGAGGTGGTGGCGCGCGGCCACTTCCGGGACCACGCCGCCGTAGACCGCGTGCAGGGCGGCCTGGCTGGACACGACGTTGGAGAGGACGCGGCGTCCGTCCTCGACCACCGCGGCCGCCGTCTCGTCGCACGAGGTCTCGATGGCGAGGAGGCGCAGGCTCAGGCCTCCGCCAGCGCGCGCAGGCTCTCGCCGTAGGGCGCGCGGGCCACGCCTTTCTCGCACACGATCGCGGTGACGTAGCGGCTGGGCGTCACGTCGAAGGCGGGATTGCGCACGGCCACGCCCGCGGGGGCCATTCGCCGTCCACCGTGATGCGTCACCTCTTCCGCGGACCGCTCCTCGATGGGGATCTCGGCGCCCGAGGCGACGGTGAGATCGAAGGTCGAGACGGGGGCGGCGACGTAGAAGGGGATCCCGTTCTCCTTGGCCAGCACCGCCACCGAGTAGGTTCCGATCTTGTTGGCGACGTCGCCGTTCCTGGCGATGCGGTCCGCCCCCACCACCACCAGGTCGACCTGGCCGGTCGCCATCATGTGGCCGGCCATGTTGTCGGCGATCAAGGTGGTCGGTATCCCGTCCTTGGTCAGCTCCCAGGCGGTCAGACGCGCGCCCTGCAGGTACGGGCGTGTCTCGTCCGCGAACACGCCCAGCACGTGCCCGTCGCGGGCGGCGGAGCGGATCACCCCCAGCGCGGTCCCGTAGCCGGCGGTGGCCAGCGCGCCCGCGTTGCAGTGGGTGAGGATGCGCGAGGGATGCGTGATCAGCTCCGCGCCCAGGTCCCCCAGGCGGTGGCAGGAGGCCAGGTCCTCTTCGAGGATGGCCCGGGCCTCCGCCAGGAGCCCTTCACGCACGGCCGCTCCGCCTCGCGGCTCGTCGGCGGCGAAGCGCCGCCGCATGCGCTCGATGGCCCAGAAGAGGTTGACCGCGGTCGGACGCGTGACGCGCATCTGCTCGCATACGCCCTCGAGGTCGCGGCGCAGCGCCGCGCCTTCCGCGGTCGAGCGCCGCACTCCCAGCGCGATGCCGAAGGCCGCGGTCACTCCGATGGCGGGTGCGCCGCGCACGGCCATGTCGCGGATGGCCGCCGCCACCTCCGCCGGTTGCCGGCAGCGCAGGTACGACTCTTCCTGCGGCAGCCGCCGCTGGTCGATCAGCACCACCGATTCGTCGTCCCACACGACCGTCCGGACCACTCGCGGCCTCCGAAACCTCCATCCTAATCCAGACAGCCACCCACCCACGATGGTGGCCGCCAGGGGCAGCCACCAACCCACGATGGTGGCCGCCAGAGGGCGCCCGCCGGTCGCTCCCGGGCGCGCGTGGACACGGCGCGTACAATAAAGAAGGAAGAGGAATGATCCCCGTCGACGCCGCCCTCGACATCGTCCTCAAGCACACCCCGAGCCTGGGCGCGGAAGAAGTCCCGCTCACGGAAGCGCTCGGCCGCGTGCTGGCCGAGGACGTGAGCACGGACTCGGACCTCCCCCCTTTCGACCGCTCGGCCATGGACGGCTATGCCGTGCGCGCCGCGGACGTGGCCCAGGCGCCGGTCGTGCTGGACGTGGCCGGCCAGATCCGCGCCGGCCAGTGGCCGGACCAGCCCCTGCCTCCGGGCCAGGCCGTGCAGGTGATGACGGGCGCTCCGGTCCCCGCGGGCGCGACGGCGGTGCAGCCGGTCGAGAAGACGCGCGCCATCGACGGTGGCCGCCGCGTCGAGATCCTAGAGCCCGTCCCCACGGGCGCGCACATCGCGCGGCAGGGCGCGGAGGGACACGCCGGCGACGAGGTGCTCGCGCGCGGGTCCGTGCTGGATCCGGCCAGCGTCGCCGTGCTCGCGGCGGTGGGCAAGGGCAAGGTCCTGGTCGGGCGGCGGCCAACCGTCTCCGTCCTCGTGACCGGCGACGAGCTGGTGGACGTGTGGGACGCGCCGACGCGGGGAAGGATCCGCAACAGCAACGGGTACGCGCTCATGGCGCAAGCCCGCTGGGCGGGCGCGGACGCCCGCTCGCTGGGGGTCGTGCCCGACCAGGCGCCCCTGATCGCGCAGGCTGTGCGGGAGGGCTTCGCCTCCGACGTGCTCGTCATCTCCGGCGGCGTCTCCGAGGGCGCCTTCGACCTCGTCGAGGAGGTGCTGACCCGCTTCGACGTCGGGCTGCTCTTCACCAAGGTGGCGATCAAGCCGGGGGCGCCCCTCGTGTTCGGACGCCGCGGCGACAAGCTCATCTTCGGACTGCCCGGCAATCCCGTGTCCGCGCAGGTGACCTTCGACCTCTTCGCCCGCGCCGCCCTGCTGCGCATGCAGGGCGCGCATGTGGTCACGCGCCCCCGGGTCGAGGTCGAGCTCCTGGAGAGCGTGACCAACCGCTCCGGCCGCCGCAACCACCTGCCCGCCCGCGTTCGCTTCGAAGGAGGACGGCTCGTCGCCTCGCCCTTGCGCTCGGTGGGCTCGGCGGACGTGGTCGCGCATGCGCGCGCCAATGCCCTGGTCGTCCTGGAGAGCGAGCGCCTGCGCGCGGAGGCGGGGGAGAAGGCCCCCGCCCTCCTCCTGGGAAACTTCCTGGAACGGGACGGCCTGGCCTGAAGACGCGGCGCCCGCGCGTCTCCGTTCCGCGCCTGAGCCATCTGGACCCCGCCGGTCACGCGCGCATGGTCGACGTGTCCGACAAGCCGGTGACCGCGCGGGAGGCGGTGGCGCGGGGGCGCATCCACATCGCTCCGGCCGCCCTGCGCCTGGCGCGTACGGGTGGGCTGCCGAAGGGCGGCCTGGTCGAAGTCGCGCGCCTGGCCGGGGTGATGGCGGCCAAGCGCACCGCCGAAGCCATTCCCCTCTGCCATCCCTTGC
>QHVP01000455.1 GCA_003222295.1 Acidobacteriota bacterium
GTCCTTCTTCTCCTCGGCCAGGAAGTCCCCGTACCGCGCGAGCGGCTCCGCCGTCTCGCGCTCCTTCTTGCGACGGACCATCTCCTTGAACCCCGCCTCGGCGGCATCCAGGCGGCCCACCCGCCGACCGAAACGGATGATCTCCTCGACCGGCGCGGGCGAGGTGGGATCGGCCTGCATGGCCGCCTGGTACTCGCGGATGACCCGATCCACGCCGGCGTCGATCGGCAGCGGCGGCGCCGGCGCGGCCGGCTTCTTGTGGCGGGCGGCGTCCTCCGCGAGGGCGTATTGGTGCGCAGCATGGGGAGCGAGCAACTGGCCGAGGGCCAGATGGGGCGCCGCGCTGGCGGGCCGCGCCGCGATCGCCTTCTCGTAGAGCTGCGCCGCCTGGATTTCTTCCGGCTTGAACTCGGGGGGCGGAGGGGCCTGCCAGCCGCGCGGAACGGGGTTGGGCGGCGGCTCGGGCGTGGGCAGCGGCGCGGACTCCGCCTTCTTCGCCCACACGCGCCCCTGGTAGTACAGCGAGTCGGGGTCGTCCGGGGCCTTCTGCAGCTCGGCGAGGGCGGCGTCGAGCTGCCCGGACTCGAGGAGGGCCTTGCCGTCACGGACGGCGCCGGGCAGGTTTCCGTCGGCTCCACCCGTGCCGGGCATGTGCGTGCAGGCGGAGAGGGTGGCGGCGACGGCCACGGCGGCCACGAGAGATGGGCGCCCTCTCACCTCGAACCTCCTCCGCCCGCGCCGGAGGCCGTCCTCAGCGCGAGGCCTTCGCCCCCCCCGAGCGGCGGAGACGTTCGACCGCGCGGTTGGCCTTGTCGGCCACGGTCTGGCTGGGGTCGTTGATCAGCGGTGTCAGCCGTGGAATCGCCTCCGGGTCGCCGAAGGCGGCGATGATGTCGCACAGCGTGGCCCGGATCTCGGCCTCGGGATCGTTGAGATACGGGTACAGCTCGGGAAGGATCGCCGGGCCCATCTCCTGCAGGTAGCTCCGGCTCCGCGTGCCGAGCGTGCGCGAGGGCAGGCTCAGCACGATGGTGTCCAGGAACGCGCGATCGCCGAGCAGGGTCAGCGCGAAGCTGTAGGCGAGACGCAGCTCCTCGTTCTTCTCCCGCTGGTAGTCCTTCTTGAACGCGGGCAGGCGGGAGCCGTCCGAGATCCGGCCCAGCCCCTCGATGGCGAGTCGCTTGCGCTCCGGATCCGGGTCTTGCACGAGCTCCTGGAAGCGGTCGGCCTGGGCGGGATCTCCGATGCGGCTCAGCGCGGCCAGGATGCGGGCGCCGCCTTCCTTGCGCCGATTGGCCTCGTAGAGCTGGCGCAGCGCCGGGCCCGCCTCCCTCACGTGCAGCACCCCGATGGCCTGCAGGACGCGGTTGCGGACGTTCGCGGAATCGTCGGAGAGCAGGGGCACCAGCGCCCGGCCATTCTCGGCCGTCCCGATCTTTCCGATCGCGGTGGCCGCCGCCCCGCGCACGGACGACTCCGGGTCCCGGAGGGAGCTCGCGAGCGCGGGCAACGCGTCCGTCCCGTTGAGGATGCCCAGGGCGAAGGCCGCTTCCTGCCGGATGTCCTTGTCCTCGTCGCCCAGCTTGCCCGCGAGGGCCTGGATCACGGTGGCATCGACCGAACCGTGGGGCGCCACCGACGAGCGATCGAATTCGTCCGAGAAGAGCTCGAGGAAGCGTCCCACCGGGTTGCCGCGGTCGCGATCGGCATAGAGCTCCACCAGCGATCCGATCGCCTCCTCGCGGATCTGCGGCTCGCCGTCCGACAGCGAAGTCACGATGGCCGGCACCGCGGAGAGGTCGCGCAGCTCGCGCAGCCCGCGCACCACTTCGAGACGCACCTTGGCATCGGGGTCGCGAACGAGGGCGGCCAGCGGGGTGACCGCCTCGCGCCGGCGCCTGCGTCCCAGCTCGGCCGCCGCGTCCCGTCGCGTGCTCGCGTTGGGACTCTTCAGGTTCGCGACCAGGTCCTCGAAGGAAGGACGGGACGCCGCCTCGGACATGCCGGCCAGGAGCGCGCAAAGAATTGCCGCGGGCGCTGTCCGCTGGATCATCCGCCTTCGTCCTCCGCTCCCACGAGTGCCGCGCGCGCCGACCCTCCGGCAGGGCCGCGAGAATTTCGCCCGATGATATCAGACTTGCGAAGTGACGCTGCCCACGCGGGCTAGACCTCGGCGAGAGCCTGGCGCAGGGGCGCAGTGAGGGCCGCGCGCAGATAACGTGAAGTGAGGCTCACACCGGATGCCGCCGCCAGCCCTTCGGGCGTTCCCTGGAACACCAGGCGTCCGCCTTCCGCGCCACCCTCCGGACCGAGGTCGATGACCCAGTCCGCCTGCTTGACGACGTCCATGTTGTGCTCGATGACGAGCAGGGTCGCCCCCGCCTCCAGCAGGCGGTGCAAGCACCCGAGCAGCTCGTTGATGTCGCCGAGGTGCAGGCCGGTCGTGGGCTCGTCCAGGACGTAGAGCACGCGCTGCCCGGCCTTGCGCGCCAGGTGCGCGGCCAGCTTGATGCGCTGCGCCTCCCCGCCGGAAAGCGTCGTGGCCGACTGTCCGAGGCGGAGATAGCCCAGGCCGATCTCCTCGAACAGCTTCAGGCGCCGCACCACCGCCGGTTGCCCGGAGAAGAAATGCACGGCCTCGTGCACCGTCATCTCGAGCACCTGGTTGATGGACCGGCCCTTGTAGCGCACCTCCAGGACGGGCGGGCGGTAGCGCCGGCCCCCGCAGGCCTCGCACACGAGCGAGACGTCGGCCAGGAACTGCATGTCCACGCGGACCTGCCCGTCGCCGGCGCAGGTCTCGCAGCGCCCCCCGGGCACGTTGAACGAGAAGTCGCTGGCGGTGAGGCCGCGGGCGCGCGCGTCGCGCGTGGCCGCGAACAGCTCGCGGATGCCGTCGAAGGCCTTCAGGTAGGTGACGGGATTGGAGCGCGGGGTCCGGCCGATCGGCGACTGGTCGACCACGATCACCTCGTCGACATACGAGGCGCCCTCGAGCGCATCGTGGGCTCCCACCGGCCGGTCCCAGCGGCCCTGGCGGTGCAGGAGGGCCGCGCAGATGACGTCCGTCACCAGCGTCGACTTGCCGGAGCCGGAGACTCCGGTCACGCAGGTGAGCGTTCCCAGGGGGATGCGGACGTCGATGCCCTTGAGGTTGTGCGCGCGCGCGCCCTGCACGGCCAGCGAGAGGCCGTTGCCGCGGCGCCGCTTCGCCGGCACCGGGATCTGCAGCTCGCCGCGCAGGTACTTGGCGGTGAGGCTGCGGCCGTCGCGCATCAGCTCCGGGTACGAGCCCTGGAAGACCACGCGGCCGCCCTGCTCCCCCGCTCCCGGTCCGAGGTCGATGACGTCGTCCGCGACCTTGATGATGGCACGGTCGTGCTCGACGACGAGTACGGTGTTGCCCTGGTCGCGCAGCGCCTTGAGGACGTCGATCAGCCGTCCCGTGTCCCGGGGGTGGAGGCCGATGGACGGCTCGTCGAGCACGTACAGCGTGCCCACGAGGCCGGTGCCCAGCGCGGTGGCCAGGGCGATGCGCTGCGCCTCGCCGCCGGAGAGCGAGGCGAAGCCGCGGTCGAGGGTCAGGTAGTCGAGACCCACGTCCGTGAGGTACTGGAGCCGGCGCCTGAGCTCGAAGAGGACCTTGGCCGCGACGGTGCCGTCCGCCTCCTCGAAGCGAAGGTCGGCGAGGAACGAGAGCGCCTCCCGGACGGAGAGGGCGCAGATGGCGTCGATGCTCTTCCCGCCAACCTGTACGCCCAGCGCTTCCGGCCGCAGGCGCGCCCCGTGGCAGGCCGGGCAGACCTGATACCCGCGATAGCGGCTCAGGAACACGCGGACCTGGACCTTGTACTTCTTGGTCTCCAGCCAGCGAAAGAAACCCACGACGCCCTGGAACTCCTCGTCCCCTTCCAGGACGAGACGCCGGTGCTCTTCGGGCAGGTCCTTCCAGGGCGTGTCGAGGGAGACGCCGCGCCGCCGCGCGAAGCGGCGCAGCTCCGCCTGCGCCGTCTTGTAGTGCGGCTTGTTCCAGGGCTCGACCGCCCCCTTGCGCAGCGTGCGGTCCTTGTCCGGGATCACGAGGTCCTGGTCGACCTCGATGAGGTTGCCGAACCCATGACAGGTCGGACAGGCGCCGTAGGGGTTGTTGAAGGAGAACAGCCGCGGCTGCGGCTCTTCGAACCCGCGCCCGCAGCGGGCGCAGTCGAAGCCCTCCGAGAACCGCAGCTCGGGGCCCCCGATCACGCGCACGAAAGCGCGGCCGCCGCCCTCCGCGAAGGCCGTCTCCAGGGAATCGACCAGGCGTGCCCGCGTGTCCTCGCAGGCCGCGACGCGGTCGACGAGGACGAGCATGTCGTCCCCGGCGGGAGCGGCCCCCGGATCGAACCCTTCCAGGTCGAGCGCGTCCTCGCCCGCGAGCAGGCGGCGGAAGCCGCGCTTGAGGAGCCGCTCGAAGAGATCGGCGCGCGGGATGCCTCCGGCCGAGACGGGGAACGCCACCAGGACGCGCGAGTCCTCGGGCAGGCCGAGCAGGCGCTGGGTCACCGCTTCCGCGGTGTCCTTGGTGACCTCGCTGCCGCAGGTGCCGCATACCGTGCGCCCGACGCGTGCGAAGAGGACGCGCAGGTGATCGTGGATCTCGGTGGAGGTGGCGACGGTCGAACGCGGGTTGCGCGAGGGCGTGCGCTGCCGGATCGCGACCGCGGGACAGATGCCGTCGATGCCGTCGACGGCCGGCTTCTCCATCCGCTCCAGGAACTGCCGCGCGTAGGCGGACAGGCTCTCCACGTAGCGGCGGTGCCCCTCCGCGTACAGGGTGTCGAAGGCGAGGCTGCTCTTGCCCGAACCGGAGACGCCCGTGACGACCACCAGCTTCCGCGTGGGGATCGAGACGTCGATCCCCTTCAGGTTGTGAACGCGAACCCCGCGCGCGTGGATGGCTTCAGGCATTGCATTTGCGCCTGGCGCGGTCCTCTGCGGCAGGCACAAACGCGGATCATACCATCGCGAGGGGGTAGCCGCGCGCCTTCTGACCGGACATGGCGGCCGTGATCACGCGAGCGGGAGGCCGGCGTCCGGCTCTCGCGCCGCGGCGTAGGCTCGCAGCGTCCAGAAAGGCAGGTCGGGCGCCGGGCGGTCGGCCTCGAAAAGCGCGAAAGATACCCAGTCGCTCCCGATCTCCGGCGCCGGCACGGCAACCGTCGCGAGCGCCGTCCTCCCCAGGGCGCCCGGCAGGCGGAAGCAGGCCGAGCGCTGTCCCCGGCCCAGGGCGAATACTCTGCGCCGAGTGACCAGCGCCACGTAGCGGCACTGGGCGAAGGACGGGCTGAAGGCGATCCAGTCGCCGCACTTCTCCGCCGTCTCGATGAGCGCGCTTCCCGTGTCCGAGTGGCAGGACGGCCGATGCTGCGCGAGATACGCGAGCACGTCCCGATTGAACCCGGCCTCCACGAGCCCTTCGAGGTCGCCACTCTCGACGACGCGCTTCCCCGGCGCCGGCGCGCTACCCGGCATCTGCCGAGGAATGATCGTGCACGACGCGCCATCCCTCGCTCAGCTTTCGGAAGACCACGGTCGTCATGCCCGTCAACTCCTTGCCGCTGGCGAGCTTCAGGCGCCATCGGCCCCGCGCCACGGCCGCCTCCGTTCCCTGGCTGAGGATGTCCAGCATCGGGAAGCCGAGTAGCGGTCGAGCGTCGGCTGCCAGCCGCGCGTCTCCTCGCCGTTCGAGAAGAAGACGAGGTCGGGCGAGTTCCAATAGCCCGCGATGTATCCGTTCAAGTCGCCGCGATTCCAGGCCTGGATCTGGGCGTCGAGGACGGCACGAACGCCGCGCTCGACATCCTCCGCCGGCTTGTCGGCCGCGGTCGAGAGGGCGCTC
>QHVP01000456.1 GCA_003222295.1 Acidobacteriota bacterium
ATCGAGACCGAAGACCCGCGGGCGGGGATGGACGCCGCCGGCGTCGGGCCGCTGGATGAAGACGAGCCCGAGCAGGACATCCCGATGAGCACGAGGCCGGCTCCGGCGATCCGCAACGTCGAACGCACGCCCCTGGTGTTCGATGAGGTCCTGGAAATCATCCGGCCAGACTCTCATGCGGACGCGCGAAGATCAACCGCGGCGGGCCGGGCGTGCCCGAACAGCCAGGCCACCAGCAGGCCGAACAAGAAGTTGGACGGGGCCGTCTCCAGCAGGTGGGTCATGCGCACGTCGTACGGCATGTACGGGTTGGGCAGGAGCAGGCCGGAGCACATGACGACGGCAAAGAGCGCGCCCACGGCCACGGCCTTTTCCGGCAGGGACGCGTCCATCGATCGCAGGACCGTCACCCCGAGCACGGTCCACGCGGCGCCCCGAAGAAGCTGGACTCCCGGAAGCCAGGGCGTGTCGCGCAGGACGGTCCACATCTGTACCCAGAAGTTGCCGGGGTCGGTTCCCTGGTAGTACTCCCGGACGGCGGGACTCTGCCAGGCCACGTAGTACCCGAACAGGAAGTACACCAGGACGTAGGTGGCGGCGGCCACGGCCAGCTTCCCGCTCCCCAGCGCCGCGGATGCGGTTGGGCGGGGAGCCGAATTCGAACCCACGTCCGTCCGCCATCGGCCGAGGATGAGCACGGCGAGCGGAGTCCAAAGGCACGCGTGGACCAGCCCGGCCATCATGATGCGCGGGATCATCTCGGCCGGCAGGTGCTTCGCGTAGCCGGAATAGGCCTGGAAGATCCACGACTCCACCTGAGGCATGAGCGTCTGCACGCCGAAGAGGACGCCGGTCATGATGGCGGCGAGGAGCCAACCCCGGAGCCGCGACCGCAGGATCAGCCAGGCCATCACGGCCGTGTCGAGTGCGGTCACGACCAGTGGGGCCAGTGCCGGCGGGATGGGCGAGGCCGCCGCCGTCGGGTCGGGCGGGACGGCGGGCATGAGCAGCCCGAACGAGACGGCGAAGCAGATGAAGAAGGCCAGGCCGGCGAGGGCCAGACGTGCGCCGGCGCCCAGCATGCGAGTGAGACCGATGGCGTCCTCCGGGCGGGGATTCTAATCGACTGTGATCGTGCCCGCCGCGAGGAGCTGCTCGACCGTCCTGGATCCCGTCCAACTGGACGAGAAGAGCAGCGCGTTCCCGTCCCACAGCGTGATCGCGATCGAATCGCCGGACCCGTCTCGCTTGTCGGTGACGGCCACCTGCAGCGCGAGGTTGCCGGCGACGGTCGTCGGCTTGAGAGGATTCGTGACGTCGATCAGGCGGGCCGTCCAGCGGCTGTCGGCCCTCCCGACGCACAGGGGGTCGCGGTCCTGACACTCCTTGCCCGACGGCGTCTCCTGGGACACCCCGAGCTGAGCGAGGTCGCTGCTCCTGATGGTGTAGCTCCGGCCGCCGGCGCGGAAAAGCACATCGACGTGGCCACTCGGCGGCTGCGGACTTGCGTCCTTCGCGCGCACTCGGTACTTGACGTCCAACGCGAAGCCCAGGGGCGAGCCCGCGCCCATCGCGTAGGCGCCGGCGGAGCGGCCGGCCACCATCAACCCCGAGCCGGAGACGGAGCTCCCTGCCGGCTGGGTGACCTCGATGACGCTGCGGCTGTTGCCCTGGTAGAAGTGGCCCACGTCGACCTCGATCGTGTGCTCTCCCGCCCAGAGGGGCACGCTGCAGCTGGCCGTCCCCGCGGTCTTGCCCTCGAGCGGCGCCACGGGAAGGGGGCCGCAGAGCGTCGCGTCGCCCTCCTTGAAGGTCACCGTCGCGTTCGTGATGTCGCCGGGCTCGGTGTCGGCGAGCGACGGCACGACCGACCCATCGCGCACCGTCGCTCGCAGCACCACGGTCGCCGTGGTCGCGCCCGGAGAGGTGAAGGCGAGGGCGTCGCCGGTGTAGGTGGCCTCCGCGTCCTCCTGGCGGACGGTGATCGCGAACGAGGTCGAGGCCGCGTCGTCCGCCTCGTCCGTGACGGTCACCCTCACGTCGTAGGTCCCGGGAGCGGCCGCGACCCTCCCCACCACCGCCCACGTCGCCGTCCCCGGACGCGTCGCCGCGTCGGAGACGGAGACGGAGACCAAAGACAGGCCCGCGGGCAGGCCGGTGACGGAGGTGACGAGGGCGGAGCCTGCGGAATCGGCATCGCGGGCGGAGACGGTCACCGCGGACGAGAGCGAATCGCTGTACTGCACGGCGGCCCCGCCGGGCCCGCCGCTCGTGATGACGGGGACGGCCAGGATCACGAAATCGCGGTTGGAGACGTCGAAGAAGACGTTCCCGATCGCCTCGACCTTGACCCGGGCCTGCGTCGTGCCCACGTTGGGCAGCACCACGGCCTCGGAGCCGTCGTTGGGCGTGCTCGCGGCCAGGTCGTAGGCGTAGGTGTGGCCCCCGTCGATGGAGAGGCGGATCCTCACGTCGGTCGTCTGGACGGGCGGCAGGTTCGTGTTCGCCACGTCCCACGTCACCGTCTGGACGGAGCCCCCCGCGTAGGTCACGGCCGTGTTCGGAGCGGTGACCAGGAACGGCCCCGCGTTCGCGGCCAGCACCAGCGTGGTCGTCGCCGTGTTCACCCCGCCCCCGTCCGCGCGTCCGTCGCGTGCGGTCAGGCGGAAATGGAGCGACGGCGGGCTGGCGTTCACCCCGGCCACCCCCATGTAGGCGGCCGTGGGCAGGAACTCCGAGAAACAGGCGACGTCGCCGGCGGGACAGGTCCCGCTTTCGGCGTTGGTGTCGTTGGCCAGGATCTGTTCGAGGTCCGGGAACACGCGCGTCGGCTCCATGCCCGCCGCGTTCTCGGCCCGCGGATCGTATTCCAGCGCGTCCGACGCGCTCACGACGGCCGCGCTCCCGAACTGCCGGAACAGCGGCCCGTTCGTCTTCATGTCGCTCATCAGGGCCGTGCCCGTCGATCCGCCGCGGTCGTTCTGGTCCCAGGTGTAGGTGAGGATGTCACCGTCCGCGTCCGTCGCGCTCCCGGTGAGCGCGAACGGCGTGCGCAGCGGGATGGTGAACGGCGTGGGCACGGTGACGATGGGGAACGAGTTCCCGGTGGGCGTCACGATCCCCCGGTGCGTGGTCGCGCCGCCCTTGGCCACCTCGCCGATAAAGCCCGTGCAGCCGTTGCAATTCACGAGCGCGATGGGGGCCACGTCGGTCGACGCGAGCGAGCCGCCGAGCGTGATGGTGAAGGACGTGTCGGGGACGACGCTGACGCTGGCCGTGCCGAAGGCGGGCCAGCCGGCGATGCCCTGGATGGCGGCCTGTATGCCCGCGGCGGTGAAGTTCTTGCCGCGGACGATGGGCGCGGAGTCCTTCCCGTTGAAGCGGAGCTGGAAGGAGTCCGTCCCGTCGAAGCCTGTGAGAGCGGCCATCTGGACGTCGTTGATGTTGGCCTCGGCGGCGGCCACGAAGTTCGTGATCTCGTCGAAGCTGCGCGGCGACCAGTAGGGGTCGGATCTGGCACATGCCCGCATAGCCCATGATCGAGGATCCGCTGCCGGGCTCGACCGAGGTGCTGGTGTTGCGGTTGACGCTGACGCAGCGCGCGGACGTCCCGTTGAACGTGTGGTTGCCCGAGAACTGATGGCCCATCTCGTGAGCCACGTAGTCCACGGCGAACGCGTCGCCGACCGGGTTGGCCAGGCCGGTGCAGCCCATGGCCTTGTTGTTCCCGCCGACGACCGCGAGGCTCGCCATCCCACCCGCGTTGAGCCCGAGCGCCATGTGGCCGACGTCGTACTTCGACGCCCCGACGAGCAGGCCGATCACCTGCCGGATCCGGGTCAGGGTCCCGCCCGCGCACGACGTGGCCTGGGTGGGCGTGAAGCAGGCGGCGCCGCCGCAGGGGCCGTTGAGGCCCGTCATCTGGGCGTCCGTATTGAGGTTCAGGACGTCGTTGTCGTCGATCAGCATCAGGCGAATCGAGGTCTCGGACTCGTACACGTGGGTGACGCGGTTGACGAGCGCGACCTTGGCCGCGGTGACGTTGGCGGCTCCGAAGTATTCGGCGTAGCGGGGGTCGGTGAGCAGGGCCAGGCGATAGGTCCGGAGCTGATCTCCAACGGGCGGATCGACGGAAGAGTCCTCGGCGGCGACGACGTCGTACGCGCTCGAGGCCGCGGTCGTCCCATCCGTGGCTTCGACGAGCCGAGTGCCGAGGCCCTGGTCGGGGTCGGCGACGAAGCTCGCGTCGAAGGTCCCGCTCGCGTCCGCCACCGAGTCGACGGTGCGTGAGCTCCCCTCGTCCGTGGTGATCGTGACCACGATGGGGGCGAGGGGCGCGAAACCAGCGCCGCGCAGGCTCACCGTGTCCGGCGCGTGATAGTAGCCGCGGTCGGTGGAGATCTCCGGGGTCTCCGCCTCCCTCTCCACGAGCGGGCCGTGCGGGTTGTCGCCGACGTCGCGCCGGAAGTAGCTCTGGTAGAGGCTCGAGTCGAGAGGGGCGGTCGGGTCGATGTACCACATGCCCTGCGGGCCGCGTACGGACGCGTGGAAGCCCAGCGGGCTCAGGTCGAGCCGGATCGTAGTGGCCGGACTGTCCACCCCCCGGCCGCTATACGTCTTGATCTCCGGATGCATCGCGGCCAGCCCGGGCTCCATGACCGGCGATTCCTGCACGGCGAAGCGCTGGAAGCCGCCCTCGGGGGCGGGCAGCGATACCACGAGCGGCCGCTCGCGGGCGGCCCGGCCGCGCTCACGGGGAGCGCCGGCCATCACGGCCGCCAGCGCGCGATGGTCGAGGATCAGGGTGCGGACGCGCCTCGTCCGGCGCGGCGCCCGGCTCTTCCCTGGAGCCGCCGCCGGAGCGTCCTCGGACTGCCACAGGTCCTGGGTCGAATCGTGAGGCGGACCCTCGGCCGCTCTCGCGGGAATCGCGAGAGACGCGGTCAGTACGAGAAGATGAAGGATGCGGCGCGCGGCCAACCGTGGTCGCCTTTCCGCCCCCCGAAGGGAATCGTGGGCAAGGCGATGGTCGGGGTGGCCGCCAGCCCCGTCAAGGCGACGGGGCCTCCCGTATGACGCGCATCACAGGGAGGAAGACGGGGGCGGACGGCGAAAGGGGCCCTAATTGCTTGAGTAGCCTGCCGGATGGCATGGCCGCCGGAAGGACTGACTGGTGTGCGCTCGATCACTCGCGCGCTTTGGTCGAAGACCTTCTTCTCCCGGCCGCCACGCACGGATGCTCGTCCATTCCCGTCCCGT
>QHVP01000026.1 GCA_003222295.1 Acidobacteriota bacterium
CCGATTCCCGGAGCTGGAGGCGGCGGCGACCCACCTTCCGGACGGCGTGGTCCTCGACGGCGAGGTGCTCGCCTATCGCGACGGGGTCCTGCCCTTCGCCGTGCTGCAGACGCGGATCGGGCGCCAGAAGCTGACGCCGAAGGCTCTCGGCGACGCTCCCGTCGCCTTCATGACCTACGACCTGCTCGAAGAGGGCGGGGCGGACATTCGCGCGCAACCGCTCTCCCGGCGGCGCGGCCGCCTGCAACGCCTGCTCGAGGGGGCCTCCCCGCGCCTGCTCGTCTCGCCGGAAGTCGAGGCCCCCTCCTGGGCGGGTCTGGCCGCGCTCCGCGACCAGGCTCGGCGCCGCAACGTCGAAGGCCTCATGCTCAAGCGCCTCTCCTCGCCCTATCAGGCGGGAAGGCGCCGCGGCGATTGGTGGAAGTGGAAGATCGATCCCTTCACCGTCGACGCCGTGCTGATCTACGCCCATCCCGGCCACGGGCGGCGCGCCACCCTTTTCACCGACTACACGTTCGGCGTGTGGCACGACGGCCAGCTGGTGCCCGTGGCCAAGGCCTACTCGGGTCTGAGCGACGAGGAGATCCTCGAGCTGGACGGATGGATTCGCCGCCACACCATCGAGAAGTACGGACCCACGCGGGCGGTGGAGCCGGTCCAGGTCTTCGAGATCGCCTTCGAGGGGATCGCGCCGTCGACGCGCCATCGCGCGGGCGTGGCCGTGCGCTTCCCGCGCATCCAGCGCTGGCGGAAGGACAAGCCCGCCGCGGAGGCGGACACGCTGGAAGGGCTGCGTACGTTCCTGCCGCTACTATGAGCGCGCGGGGCGCGCGTCAGTCCAGCGTGGTGAGGGCGAACACCTCGACGTCTACTCCGGACGCGTAGTGGACGAGCGGGTCGCGCGGGGGCCGGGCGAGGCCCGCGACCGCGATCAAGTCCTCGGCCAGGCCGTCCATGGCCGCCTCCTGCATCGGGTACGGCGCATGGTGCACGCGCCCCTGGTACAGGCGGCCGGCACGGGCGGCGTAGAGGATGTATCGCTCGAGCAGGAAGTGCTCCAGCGTCCCCGGCCTTGCCGGCGCGGCCGCGCCCCGGGGCTCGTACTCGACCGCGCAGGTGCCCGGGCGTGCTCCGGGCGCGATCCGCCGCGAACGGAAGCGGACGCGCGGCCCCTGGACGTCCGACGCCATCTCCGCGAACCGATACGGGAGGTGGTAGAGAGCGCGGCCGACGTAGACGGCGACGCGGCTGGACGCGTCCAGGCTGAAGAACCAGACGCCGGGGTCGCGGCCACCGTGGTGCACGTAGGTCCGGACATTGACCTCGACGAAGCTCGAGACGCCCGGCATCGAGGGCAGGAAGACGGGCCGTGCGCCGGTGACGACGAACGGCACGAGGCCGACCCAGGCCTGGCCGGCGTAGGTGTCGAGGGCGAGCCCGCGCGGGATGAGAGGCCGCAGCTCCTCGGCCGGGATGGGCCAGTGCAGGAAGAGCAGGCGCGACCAGCGCTGTCGCATCGCGGCCCGGCCGCCGGGCCGCACCGTCGGCGTGATGCGATCGATGCCGTCGGCCGCGGTCATGCCGCTCCATTGTCCGACCAAAAAAGCCCGGGGCGCGCGCCCCGGGCCGATGCGGATCACGTCGTCAGCGGTGCCTATTCCGAGATGTCGTCGTCCATGTCGCGAGGCCCCCGATTCCGGGCCGTGTCGCGGTCCGAGCTGCCGGACGAGGAGCCGGAAGTGCGGCCGGACGGGCTGCTGCCCCGGTTGCCCGAGTTCGAGCCCATGCCGCCGCGGCCCGAGTTGCGGTTGCGGCCCTGCTCATCGAAATCCCGGCTGGGGCCTGGCTTGGAGCCGCTGCCGCTTCCCGTGTTCTTGTTGTCGGCCATAATGACCCTCCGCATGTGTGTTGAGCGTTCGGCGGAGCCGATGTGCCCGCCGTCCGTGTTGCGACCGCCACGGCCCGTCCGGTGTCGCGGCCGGAAGGCCGGCTGATGTCGGATGCTCCCGAGGGCGGAAAACATCCTCTCTGACTAAAATGTAGGCAAATGACCCCGCAGCGTCAACGGAAGCCATTACAAGCGTCGAATTCCAAGATGGACAGTCGGCCCTGCATCCTGCAATGAAAGGACTTACTTCGTGGTGAGTCGTTTTGACAAGAATTCCAGGCTCGAGGGCAGGACCGTCCGCACGTACTCGTAGCCGTGATCGCCGGGGCGCAGAGCGAACTCGTGGGGAACCCCGCGCGCGAGGAGCCGCCGATGCAGCTCCTCGTTGCCGGCGCCGAGGCCGTAGCGGTCGTGATCGCCGCAGTCGAAGGACAGCCCGGGGACCGCGCGCGCGTCGGCACGCTGCGCCCAGTCCAGCGGGTCGTTGGCCCGCCAGAGCGCGAGGTCCGGCGGCTCGCCGAACACACGGGCGAACGCGGCGAGCTGATAGGGATCCGCGCCCTGTCCCGGCCGCGGGGGGCCCGCGAGCAGCATCGCGCTGTGGGTCGCCACCGCGGCGTAGAGGTCCGGATGGCTCAGCGCGATGCGCAGCGCCGCGTAGCCGCCCATCGATACGCCGAGCAGGGCGCGACCGGCACGCTCGCGACGGACGCGGTAGGTCGACTCCGCGAACGCGATCGCATCCTTCGTGGCCAGGTCCTCGTAGGCGCCGAGGGGGGAGTTGGCGAAGAACGAGTTGCCGCCGTCCACGGCGACGACGACGAACTCCGGAAGGACGTGGCGCGCCCACAGGTCGTCGAGGATCGCGGCCAGCCCGCGCCGCTCCCAGAACTGATGCGTCTCGAACAGCCCGTGCAGCACGTAGACGACCGGGTACGTCTTCGACCCCTCGGCGTAGGACGGAGGAAGGTGCACGGCGCAGGGCACCTCGCGTCCCAGCGCGGCCGAGTGCAGGGTCGTGGTCCGCACCTCTGCCCGCAGCGGCGTCGCGCCGGTCACGGCCGCGACCAGCGCGACGACGGCGATCCTGTGCGTGTTCACGATGTCCTCCGCGTCGCCTTCGGCCCGCGTCGGCCGAGGTGACGATTGATGTCGGTGAGCACCCCGTCCATCCCCGCCGCCGTGAGCTTGCCCGTGAAGGTGTTCTGTTGCGACGGATGGAAGGAGGCGAAGAGCTGGAGCCCATGGCCGAGGTCATGGCGCAGGCCATGGCCGAAAGCGAACGCCGCGCGCGCGGGCACGCGGCCGAGCGCGCGCAGGAGCGCGACCAGGGCGTCCTGGCTCACCTTGCCCAGGACCAGGACCGCGCGCACCCGGCGCAGGAGGCGCCATTCGCGCGCCAGGTATTCGCGGCAGCGGCCCATCTCTTCCGGTAGCGGCCGGTTCGCGGGCGGCGCACAGCGGGCGGCCGCCGCCACGTAGCAGTCGACGAGGCGCAGGCCGTCGCCGCGCGCGACGGAGGTGGGCTGGCTCGCGAAGCCGGCGCGGTGCAGGGCCGCGAAGAGGAAATCGCCGGAGCGGTCGCCGGTGAAGATGCGGCCGGTACGGTTGCCTCCATGGGCGGCGGGCGCGAGGCCCACGATCAGGAGACGGGCTGCCGGATCGCCCCAGCCTGGAACGGGCCGCCCCCAATACTCCTCTTCCTGGAACCGCCGCACCTTCACGCGCGCCACCTCGCGGCACCAGGCGCGCAGGCGGGGGCAGCGCTCGCACGCGACCACGTCGCGCGTCACCCGGGCGAGGCTATCGCGCGGCGAAGGGTCGCCTACCGCGAAGGTCAGCGCCGCTTGCCGCCCGCCGCCGCCTTGGGTGCGCGCAGCGTCCGCGCCTCCGCCGTGCGCGCGGCCGTCGCGCGCTTGGCCGGCTTGCGCTCGGCCGTGGCCGGGGCCGAGGTTGCGGCGGGGACGGCCCGCGGTCCCTTCTGGGCCAGGCTCGCCTTGAGCGCCTCCATGAGGTCGATGACCTGGCCCTTCGGCGCCTCGGGGGTGGCGGGGGCCGTGACTTCCTGTCCCTCGACCTTGCGCTGGATGGCTTCGTGATAGCGCGCGCGGACCTCGTCGACGTAGGTCTGGGGCCGGAACTCGTCCGTGGCGATCTGCTCGATGAGCTGCACGGCCAGCTTGAGCTCGGGCTCCTTCACGACGGCGTCTCCCACCGGGATCTCCGAGAAGGGCCGCACCTCGTCCGCGTAGTGGAGCACCTGCATGATGAGCCCGTTGTCGATGGGGCGCATGAGGACGAGATACTGCTTGCCGCGCGCGGCCCACTTGGCCAGGGCGCAGCGGCCGGTCTGGCGCATGGCTTCGGAGAGCAGGCGATAGGCCTTGTCGCCTCCCTTGTCCGGGCCGAGGTAGTAGGCGCCTTCGAAGTAGATCGGGTCGACCTTGGCCAGGGGGACGAACTCGGTGATCTCGATCGTCTTGCTCGCCTCCTCCGCCATGGACTTGATCTCGTCTTCGGTGAAGACGACGTACTGGTCCTTGGCGAACTCGTAGCCCTTGACCATCTGGTCGCGGGTGACGATCTCCTCGTCCTTGGGGCAGATGTACTGCTGCTTCAGGCGCGAGTGGCACTTCTCGTGGAGGAGGTTGAAGGAGACGGCCGCCTGCGACTCGCTCGCGGCGTAGAGACGGATGGGCACGGTGACGAGCCCGAAAGAGATCGTGGCCGTGGACATCGACCGGGCGACCATGACCCCATCATAACATGAGGATGCAAGTTGATTAGATTCAACCAATTGCGTGTCACTCGTCACCACAACGCGCTGGGTGGGGGAGACGAGGCGAGCCCAAGATGTTGTTGCGCGGGGGGTTAGGCCTTGACCGCGCGAAAGGTCACGGATCGGACCTTGCCCGCGACGTCCTCGGGCCGCGCACCCGCCCGATCGAGCAACGCCTTCACTTCGTCCGGCGCCACCTGCTGCATTGCGGCCACGTAGTCCACGTCGCGCAGGATCTCGATGGCGCCGAGGCCGGCCTCGCCTACGAGCCGGAAGTAATCCGCGCGTAGGGCGGCGCCCGAGATGCACCCGACGTACGCCATCACGTCCTTCTCGACCGCCGGGGGCAAGACCCCGTCGAGCACGATGTCCGAGATCACGAGGCGGCCGCCCGGGCGCAGGACGCGGGCCACCTCCGCGAACACGGCGCCCTTGTCGGGCACGAGGTTGATCACGCAGTTGCTCGTGACCGCGTCGACCGAGGCATCGTCCACGGGCAGCGACTCGAGGCGGCCGGGCCGGAACTCGACGTGCGTGAGCCCCAGGCGCGCCGCGGCTCCCCGCGCCTTGTCGATCATGGCCGGCGTCATGTCCACGCCGATCACGCGGCCATCGGGACCGACCTGGCGCGCGGCCAGCAGCGCATCCAGCCCGGGGCCGGAGCCCAGGTCGAGCACCGTCTCTCCGGGCTCGAGGGCCAGGAAGGTCAGGGGCGCGCCGCACCCCAGTCCCAGGTTCGTCTCCGCCGGCACCTCCGCCAGCTCGTCCGGCCGATAGCCCAGGCCGAGCGCGATCGTTCCCTCCGGTGAGCCGCACACGCCCTTCGGGCCGCAGCAGCCGGCTTCCTCCCCCTGCGCGATGCGCCCGTAGCGCTCACGCACCTTCTCGACCATCCGCTCGGCCTCAGCGCCCGCGGCGAGGGTCACGCGATCGGGATCCATGGCTCTTCCTTTCTCGGGGGCGCGGCGCCGCGGGCGCGCAGCCGCCTTCCTCACAGCAGTTCTCGGTGAGGTAGGCCATCAGGGCGCGCATGCGGCCGTAGTCGGCGGCGTAGACGATCGAGCGGCCCGCGCGCCGCGCGGTGAGCAGGCCGGCCCGGGTGAGCTGCGACAGGTGGAACGAGAGGGTGGTGGAGGGGATGGCCAGCCTCTCCGCGAGATCGCCCGCGGGCAGCCCGGAGGGCCCGCGGCGCACGAGCAGGCGGAACAGCTCCAGCCGCGAGGGCTGGGCCAGCGCGCCCAGGGCGTCCACCGCCCCGCCTTGTTCCATGTTTCTAGAATACTAGAACAATGGAATCGGAGTCAAGCCCGGCCCGGGGGTATGCTCCGGGCATGGCGGACTCCTGGCTCCTCTACGGCGCGAACGGCTACACGGGCGAGCTCATCGCGCGCCGCGCGGTGGCGGCGGGGGAGCGGCCGGTGCTGGCCGGGCGCCGCCCGGAAGCGGTCGGTCGCCTGGCCGCCGAGCTGGGGCTGGGCCAGCGGGTGTTCGCGCTCGACGATCCCGCCGCCCTCGGCCGCGGCCTGGACGGGATGAAGGCCGTCCTGCACTGCGCCGGCCCCTTCTCGCGCACCGCGGCCCCCATGGCCGACGGATGCCTGCGCGCGCGCGTCCACTACCTCGACATCACGGGCGAGATCGACGTGTTCGAGGGGATGGCCGCCCGCAACGATGCGGCGGGGCGCGCGGGCGTCACCCTCCTGCCCGGCGTGGGCTTCGACGTGGTGCCGTCCGACGGCCTGGCCGCCCATCTCCACCGGCGCCTTCCGTCCGCGACCCACCTCGCGCTGGGATTCCAGGGATCGGCGCGCCTCTCGCGCGGCACCGCTACCACGATGGCCGAGAACCTGCACCGCGGCGGTGCCGTGCAGACGCGCGTCATCGATTTCGGGGCCGGGCCCGTCCCCGCCATCACGATTCCCTGGGGCGACGTCGCGACCGCATACCACACGACCGGGATTCCGAACGTCGAGATGTACATGGCGGCGCCACGCGCGATGCGCGTCTTGTTGAAGATGGCCCGGCCGATCGCGCGCCTGCTGGGGACCCGGCCCGTGCAGTCGTTCCTGAAGCGCCGGATCCAGTCCGGACCGCCGGGCCCGAGCGCCGAGCACCGCGCCCGCGCGCGCAGCCGTCTCTGGGGCGAGGCACGCGACGCAAGCCAGGTCGTCGTCTCGCGCCTGGATACCCTCGAGGGTTACGAGCTCACCTCCCGGACGGCCCTCCTGGCCGTTCAGCGCGTGATGGCCGGTGGCGTGGCCGCGGGCTTCCAGACGCCCGGCCGCGCGTTCGGTCCCGACTTCATCCTGGCCGTGGAGAGCACGTCCCGCGGGGATGAGCCGCCTCGCCCTGTGTAGGATGAAGGGGTGACCCCGCCCCTCGATCTCCTCATCGTCGGCGCCGGGCCCAGCGGCCTGGCCACCGCCATCGCCGCCCACCAGGCGGGCCTCCTCTACGAAGTCGTGGAGAAGGGCGCGCTCGTCAACTCCATCTTCCACTTCCCGCGCCACATGACCTTCTTCACCACCGCGGAGCTGCTGGAGATCGGCGGCCTGCCCTTCGTCACGCCCTACGAAAAGCCCACCCAGGTCGAGGGGCTCAAGTACTACCGCAAGGTCACCGACGCGTACGGCCTGCACGTCACCCTCGGGCAGGAGGTCGTGGGCCTCCGTCGCCTGGACGAGCCCGGGCAGGCGGCGCGCTTCGTGGTGGAGACGCGTGGCGCGGACGGAGAGACGACGCCCCGGCCCGCGCGCCACGTGGCCTTCGCCACGGGGTACTACGACCACCCCAATCGCCTCGGCATTCCCGGCGAGGAGCGGCCGCACGTGTCGCACTACTACACGGAGCCGCACGGCTACTACCGCAAGCCGGTGGTCGTGGTGGGCGGCAAGAACTCGGCCGCCATCGCCGCCCTCGAGCTCTATCGCGCGGGGGCCGAGGTGACGCTCGTGCACCGGCACGCCCAGCTCAGCGATTCGATCAAGTACTGGATCCGTCCCGACATCGAGAACCGCATCAAGGAGGGTGCGATCCCCGCCCTCTTCGACACCTGCGTGACGGAGATCCGCGCGCGCTCCGTCCTGCTCCGCTCGGCGCGCGGGACCGAAGAGATCCCCGCCGAGCAGGTCTTCCTCCTCACCGGCTACTACCCGGACACGAGCCTGCTGCGGCAGGCCGGCGTGCGCGTCGACGAAAAGACGCTCGTGCCCGAGCACGACGCGGCCACGTTGGAGACGAACGTGCCCGGTCTCTTCTTGGCCGGAGCGCTCGTCTCGGGCAAGCAGACAGGCCGGATCTTCATCGAGAACGGCCGCTTCCACGGGGAGGCGATCGTGGGGGCGATCACGGGGCGCGTCCTCACCGCGCGCAGCTAGGAAGTGTGTCCGGCCACGCTCCTCGCGAACGTGGCCGCGAACTCCGGGCCGCGCGCCTCGTCCTCGTGCTTGAAGAAGACGAACGCGCGCTGCCACGGCTGGGCACGGACGCGCTCCGCCCATGTCGTCACGTCCGCCTCCGTGTACGTCGTACGGCGCAGCCGCAGGTAGCCCCAGTCCGCTGTGACCGCGACGTCCGTCAGCGGCTCCTCGTCCGTATCGGCCAGGCACAGGGCGGCGCCCTTGTCACGCAGCGCGCCGCGCACCTCCTCGTCGAACCAGGAGGCATGGCGGAACTCGAACGCGGCCGGCGGCGCGGCCGGCAACAGATCCAGGAATGCCTTCAGCCGCCCGAGGTCCTTCTTCATGTAGGGCGGGAGCTGGAAGAGGATGGGTCCGAGCTTTCCGCCCAGCGCACTCGCAGCCTGGAAGAAGTACGAGACGTCGCCGGAAACGTCGACGAGCCGCCGGTGATGGGTGATGCGCTGCGGCGCCTTGAGCACGAACGTGAACGCATCCGGGGTCTGCTCCGCCCATCTCCGCAGCAGGTCGGGAGCGGGCATCCGGTAGAACGTGTTGTTGATCTCGACGGTGGGGAAGCGCCCGGCGTAGAAGGCAAGCATCTCCGCCTCCTTCATCTTCTCCGGGTAGAACCGTCCCTTCCATTCCTTGTAGCTGTATCCGCTGGTGCCGGTGAGGACGTGCATCGCGCTGAGGTGGGTCGCGCCTTAAGCTAACACGATGGTCCACGGTCACGCGCTCTGGCTCCTGCCCGAGGCGCCCGCGTTCACGCGCCTCTCCGCGCTGATCGCCGACCTCGCGCAGGCGGAGGGAGGGCCGCCCTTCGAGGCTCACGTCACGCTGCTGTCCGGCATCACGGTCGAAGGCGAGGACCTGACCGGCCGCGTGCGTGCCCTCGCCCGTGTCCTGGCACCGGCGGGCGTGGTCCTCACCCGCGCCCGCCAGCGTACGGAATTCTTCAAGGCGCTGTTCCTCGAGGTGGAGGGAGGCGATCTGCACGGCGCACACCGCCGCGCCGCCGCCGCCATGGGAATGACGCCGCCGGCGCAGTACCGGCCGCACCTGAGCCTTCTCTACGGCGACTTCGCGCCGGCCACGAAGGACGCGATCCTGGACCGCATCGGACGCCGCTGGGACGAGCCGTGCCTGCTCGACCGCCTCGCTCTCGTGTCGCCCCAAGGCCCGCCTTCGTCCTGGGTGCGCGCCCCCACCCTCACCCTGGGCGCCGGCTGAGGTCCGGGTTGCGGCGCCCGTGACATTGCGAGAGCATCCCTCCTCGCCGGCGTGCCGCCGGTCCCTTCGAGAGGCATCCATGAGACTGA
>QHVP01000458.1 GCA_003222295.1 Acidobacteriota bacterium
TGACCTGGGCCGCCACCCGCCGCAGGGCCGCGTCGCCTTCGGGGTGGCCAAAGCGGTCGTTGTACTGCTTGAAGTGATCGATGTCGATGATGAGGAGCGAGAGCACGCGTCCCTGCTGCTCCGCGCGCCGGATCTCGGTCTCGAACGAGTCCTGGAAGTGGCGGCGGTTGAAGAGGCTGGTGAGGCCGTCGGTGATGGCCAGCGTCTCCAGCGCGCGGTTCGCGTCGCGCAGGCCCGCGTTGACGTGGGCGAGCTCGTCGCGCGCGGACTCCAGGCTCTCGCGCCCTTCACGGATGCGCTGGGCCATGTCGTTGAACGCTCGGGTGAGGTCGGCGATCTCGTCGTTGCCGCGCACGGGCAGGTAGATGTCGAGATCGCCGCCCGCGACGCGCTTGGCGCCCTCGGAGAGGAGGAGGATCGGCCGCATCAGCTCGCGCGCGCCCACGAAGTTCAGGATGGCGATCTGGGCACGGTGGCGACGAGGCGGCCGGAGAAACCGCCCGCCAGGTTGCGCACGCCGAATACGCTGGGCCCGATCTCGGGCAGGGTGCCCTGCGCGACGAAGCCGCCGGAGGCGGAAGACGAGACGGAGGCCGGGGGCAGGGGGAAGGGCCGCACGCCGGCATCGTCCACGACCTTGCCCGCGCGCGCGAGGATGTGCCCTTCGGCATCGAGCAGCCAGGGCGCGGGCGCGAGGTCGGTGGCGTCCTCGGCCAGCATCGACTCCAGCTCGCGCAGGTCGAAGCGCTCCACGAAGTAGCCGAGCGCGCGGCCGCGCCGCTCCGAGGACCCCGGAGGCGGGATGGGCCGCAGCAGGAGCAGGGTGGGACGTCCGAGGATCTCGGACTTGCGCAGCGGGCTCAGCCGCACGCCGTCGAAGGCCACCTCCCCCTGCACGAGGGGACGCGCCCAGTCCTCGAGCTGCTCCTCGCGCGTGCCCGTGAGGACGCGGCCCTCGCCGTCGACGATGAACAGCGATTCGTACACGCGATAGTGCCCGAGCAGGGACGCGAGGTACGACTTCAGGTCGCGGGCGGCGCGCGACTCCGGCGACTCCTTGGCAAAGGCCTCCAGACCCTCGTAGACGACGAAGGAGGCCGACCAGCGCGTGGCCTCCTGGGCGCGATCGCGCATCCACTCGTCGAAGGCGGACTGCCGGCGCAGGAGATGGCTGGAGAGGCCGTCCTCGACCTTCTCGCGCAGGACCTCCTGGTTGCGGCGCAGGAGGAAGAGGCCCAGGGTCAGCACGGGCACGACGACGCAGAGGAGCACGACCGCGAGCAGCTTGGCCTGCACGCCGAAGCGGAACGAACGAGGAACGGCGGCCGGCTCGTCCACGGCCCTCACTTTCTCGGCGGGAGGTCCCCGCGAACGCGCGATGATACACTCTCCGCCCCCGGGATGCGCGCGCGGAGAGAACTGGCGTGAGTGAAGAGGCCATCCGTCTTTCCGGCGTGAGCAAGGCCTTTTCCGGGCACGTCGCCGTCGAGGACCTTTCCCTCGCCGTGCCGCGCGGCGCCGCTTTCGGCCTCCTCGGACCCAACGGCGCGGGCAAGACGACCACCCTGCGCATGATCATGAACGTGCTCGGCCCCGACTCCGGCACCATCGAGATCCTGGGGCAGCCCGCGACGCAGGAGAGGCGCGACCGCATCGGCTACATGCCCGAGGAACGCGGGCTCTACCCGCGCATGGTGGTGGAAGAGCAGCTTCTCTTCTTCGCCGAGCTCAAGGGCGTTCCCCGCAAAGAGGGCACGCGCCGTCTCCAGCCCTGGCTCGAGCGCCTGGGCCTCATGGACTGGCGGAGGCGCAGGCTCAACGAGCTCAGCAAGGGGATGCAGCAGAAGGCCCAGTTCATCGCCACCGTGCTGCACGATCCGGACATCCTCATCCTGGATGAGCCCCTCTCCGGCCTCGATCCCGTCGGCGTCAACGTGATGCGCGACGTGTTCGTGGACCTGCGGCGCCGGGGCAAGACGGTCGTGCTCTCCAGCCACCAGATGGAGACGGTCGAGCGCCTTTGCGACGCCATCGCGCTCATCCACCACGGGCGCAAGGTCCTCGACGGCCCGGTGAGCGAGGTCCGGAGCCGGCACGGCAAGAACACGATCGTGCTGTCCTACGAGGGCGACGGGGCCTTCCTGGCCGGCCTGCCCGGCGTGTTGAAGGTGAGCGACTTCGGACGCTACGTGGAGATCAAGATGGCGGAGGGCGCCGATGCGCAGGGCATCCTGCGCGAGGCGGCCTCGCGCCTCCGGGTGAGCCGCTTCGAGGTGGTCGAGCCGAGCCTGCACGACATCTTCGTCGAGCAGGTGACGTCGGGCGGCGAGGCGGCGGCGTGAATCGCCTGGTCACGATCGTGCGCCGCGAGTACCTCGAGCGTGTGCGGTCGAAGGCCTTCATGGTGAGCACGTTCCTCGGTCCGGTCCTGGTGGCCGGCTTCATGTTCGGGCCAAGCCTCCTGATGGAGCGCCAGCGCGGGCAGGCCCTGCGCATTGCCGTGGTCGACGCCACCGGCATCCTGCGCGGCGGAGTGGAGCAGGAGCTTCGCCAGCAGACGGTGGCCGGAAGCCCCCGGTTCGCGGTGACCGCGGTGGAGGGCGGCGACGCGGAGGCGGCGCGACAGGCCGCCCGCAGCCGCGTGGTGGACGGGCGCCTCGACGGATACCTCTACCTGGGGCCGGACGCCCTGGCCACGTCCAAGGCCGATTACTTCGGCAAGAACGTCAGCAACATGATGGACCTCCGGCTGGTCGAGGAAGCGGCGGAGAACGCCGTGATGCGGCACCGCCTCGGGCAGGAAGGCCTGGACGGCGCGCGCGTGAAGGCGGTGATGCGCAAGCTGGACCTGCGCACCGTCCGCCTCACCGCCAGGGGTGAGCGCGAGGACCGCGGGGCCAGCTTCCTCCTCGCTCTCCTCCTGCTCACGCTGCTCTACATGACGGTGCCGATGTGGGGGGCCGCCATCATGAACGGCGTCATCGAGGAGAAGAGCAACCGCGTGGTCGAGGTGATCGTGTCGTCGATCCCGACCTCGTACCTGTTCGCGGGCAAGCTGCTCGGCGTCGGCGGGGCGGGCCTCACCCAGGTGGTGGTGTGGGTGCTGACGATGGCGGCCTTCGGCGCCTACGGGGCCGCGGCCGCGGGCGGCCTGCCGATGCCCGAGGTGAGCCCCCTGCTCATGGCCGCGTTCATAGTCTTCTTCCTGCTCGGCTACTTCCTCTACGGCGCGCTCTACGCCGGGGTGGGGTCGGCCGTGAACACCCAGCAGGAGGCGCAGAGCCTCGCCTTCCCGGTGATGATGCCGCTGGTGCTCGGATTCGTGTTCTTCCCCGCCGTCCTGGGGAGCCCGGACAGCCCGTTCTCGGTCACGCTGTCCCTCATCCCCTTCTTCACCCCGATGCTGATGTTCCTGCGCATCACCGCGGTGACGCCGCCCGCCTGGCAGATCGCGCTCTCGCTGGTGTTGACGCTGACGACGGTGGTCGGCGTCACGTGGGCGGCGTCCCGCGTCTACCGGGTGGGCATCCTCATGTACGGCAAGAGACCGACGTTCCCGGAGATGCTGAGATGGATCGGGGAGTCGGGGAGCTAGCTGTGGCGCTACATCACGAGCCTCTTCAGGACTTGAATCTGCCCCGCGTGATAGACGTCATGGAACGCAATCCCGCGCAGCAGCGCCGCCGGCGTGTTGCGACTGCCTGCCGACGCGCCGTGCAGCCGGCGCGACGTCCTGCGTCCAGGCGGGCGCGGACGGCTCGTCGGGGCGCGAGAACCAGTTGGTGCCGGTGAGCGCGAAGGACTTGCGCTTGTCTCCGGCGAGGCGGCGGCGTACCGCGTATTTCCAGTACGCGGCGTGAACGACGAGCTCCCAGATGCTGTGGCGGCCCCGCGCGGGCCGGCGGCAGGCCACGGCCGGATCCAGCCCGCGGATCGCCCCGCGCAGGTTGGGGCCATGCCAGGCCTTGCGCTCGAAGGCCTCCTCCATCGCCGCCAGCAACGTGTCCAGCTCCGTGCGTGCCGCCATTCCCGGACCTCCCCTCACTTCGCGCGCGCGACGTAGACGCCGTCCCACTCCGCGGGCGGTGGGTTCGCGGCCAGGACACGCGCGCGCTCGGCCAGCACGTGGCTCGGCGGGTCCGCCGGCTGCGCCTCCAGGATGGCGAGCGCACCCGCGAAGTCGCGGGCCCAGTAGCGCTCGAGAGCGCGCTCGTAGGCCCGCTCGCGGCCGCGGTCCGCGGAGGCCTCCGCGCGGCCCAGCAGCTCGTACACGCGCACGCCGCGCGTTCGGCCCTTGACCGCCACCACGTCGACCAGCCGGAACGCGAAGGCCTCCTTCGCGTCCTCGCGCACCGCTTCGCTGACGAGGATGGTGGTCCCGTACTGCTTGTTGAGCCCTTCGAGGCGCGAGGCCAGGTTCACCCCGTCGCCGAGGGCGGTAAAGCTCATGCGGTCGGGCGCGCCGAAGTGGCCGACCATCACGCGGTCGCGGTGAATGCCGAACCGGGTGTGCAGGGGCGGCCGGCCTTCCCATTCCGGAGAGGCGTAGAGGGTCTGCTCCGCCTCCCGGCAGGCCAGCGCGGCCGCGCAGGCGCGCTGGGTGTGGTCCGGGCACGGAGTGGGCGTGTTCCAGACGGCCATGATGGCGTCGCCGATGTACTTGTCGATCGTGCCGTGGGTGGAATGGATGGCGGCGGTCATGACCTGGAGGTACTGGCCGAGCACGCGCGCCAGCTCGTTCGGCGAAAGCTGCTCGCTCAGGCTGGTGAAGTCCTTGATGTCGGTGAACAGGAGGGTGACGTCGAGGATCTCGCCACCCAGCACCGGCTCCCTCCCCGTGCGGTAGAGGAGGCGGACGAGGTCGATGGGCACGTAACGGCCCATCGCGCGCATGGCCGTCTTGGCCAGCTCGAGGCGCACGAGCACTGCCTGCAGGTCCGCGAAGGGGGAGCGCGCCTGCGCCGGCGCGAAGTCGAAGTTCTGGATGCGGGCCGTCGTCTCCACCACCTGGGCCAGGCCGCGCCGCACCGCGCGCAGGGTGAGCGCGCCCGCGCCGAGGATGGCGGCAATGACGGCCAGGGACAGGCCGAGCAGCCACTGGCGCATCCGCGCCAGATCGCGCAGATAGAAACCTTCGGGGGCCACGACGCCGACGCGCCAGCCTTGCGTCTGCGGAAGGGCGAGGAAGGTGAGGAGATAGCGGTGGCCGTCGATCGTCGCCGCCCCGGATGCCGTGCGCTTCTCCTCGCCGACCTCGCGCAGGCCGGGATGGCGCAGCGCCGCCCCGATTTCCGGCGGTAGCGAGGCCGGCACCACCCGCACGCTGTCGTCGGGCTGCTCCTCGAGACGGTCGGCGGGCCCCACACGCGTGATGAGGCGTCCCTGTCCGTCGGCGAGGAAGATGCGGTGCGGATCGTCGGCGGCGTCGGTAACTCGCAAGCGTGACACCTCGTCGAGCTGCTCGGTGAGCAGCCCGGCCCTGGCGACCCCGACGAACTCTCCCCGCGCATCCTCGAGCGCCTTCATGACCGTGACCACGGCACGGCGGTGGGCGGGGTCCTTCTCGAGATCGGACCAGTGCAGGTCGCTCCACACCTCGTCGCCGTAGAGCCGCCGCGACGCGGGCGTGGTGAAGGTCAGCTCCTCCGTCGGATCCGCGCCCGGAGGCGGCAGGACCCGCAGCGGCGTCTCGAGGAGACCCGTGCCCGGCGGGCGGTCGCGTAGGGCGACGCGCCAGCGCAGGCCTTCGGGAAAGACCTTCCGGGTGACCAGGCGGCCACCTTCGGCGTCCCCGTCGAGCACGCGGTACACGGAGAGCTGCTCGCGCCCCGCCCGTTCCCGCACCAGCGCGCCCTCGGCGTCGAACCCGGCGCGACGGGCGCGCGTGAGCGTCAGCTCCTCCAGGTTCGGGGTGTTGAGGACACGCGAATAGAGGGCGGCTTCCAGCGAGCGCGGGTCCGCGGGGTCGACCGCGCCCGACCGGATCTCGCGCTCGAGCGCCTGCAGCGCCTGCTGCGCCGGCGCGAGGTGCGCGGTCACCCTGTCCTCGATGCGGCGGCCGGCAGCGGTGCGGAGGCTGTCCGCGGCCTGGATGATCGATCGCCTCGACCCTTCGAGCAGGACGGTGAAGAGCACGGCCAGCAGCAGCGCCAGCCCGATCATCATCAGGGCGAAGACCTGGCCGAGCGTCAGGCGCCGGGGAGCCATCGACGAGGCGGACTCTAAGCCGCGTGTTCGCAGCGGGTCAAGCCAGGTGGCCTCCCATTTGCACTACACGGCGGGCGCCACATGAGCCACAGGCCGGTCGATCGCCGAAAGTACTCAACCACCGCGTTTTGTGCGAATGGCGGACGACGGGCGCGTGGCATTGGAGACACGGCGGCGCACGTGAGACCGGCGTCGCTGCAGGATGGTGTGGCCGTGCTCGAGCTCCTCGAGCAGGTGGGCTATTACCCGGAACCGATCTCCTTCGCCAAGACGTATCGGAAGACGCTGACCGACCCGCACTTCCTCGTGCGCGTGGCGCTGGCGGAAGACGGAAAGATCGTGGGCATGGCCAGCCTCTCGCTGCGCTGGCAGCTCGGCCTCGGCGGCCTGCTGGCTTGCCTCGACGAGCTGGCCGTTGCGCCCGGCTTCAAGGGCGCGGAGCGCGTGCTGCTGCAGGCGACGGTGGGCAAGGCGCGCTCGCTCGGCGCGCGCCGGGTCGTGACCAAGGCGAACGAAGGCACGCCGCCGCCTCGCGCGGCCCAGCTCCGCGCCGCCGCGGCGGCAGCGGCGCAGGCCGACTCCCACGCCGCCGCCTAGCCCAGGCTCCTGACCAACCAGTGAGCTCGGCGCCCGCCGCGTAGCGGCGGCGGCGAGCGACGGGGGGTTTCAGGGGGGGAGCTCACTCCGACCTGGATGGGAAGTGAGTTCCCCCCCTGAGATTAAAGATAATCCCCACGTGGGCACCAACGAGGCCTTCGACCTGGCGGGGCCGGCCGGTCGCCTCGAAGCGATCCTCATGCTTCCGGACGCGGCGCCGCGCGCCGCCGCCGTGGTCTGCCATGCGCATCCGCTCCAGGGCGGGGTCATGCACTTCAAGGTCGTCTTCCGGGCGGCGAAGGCCCTGCAGGCGGAAAGCGTGGCCGCCCTGCGCTTCAACTTCCGCGGCGTCGGACGCAGCGAAGGCCGCCACGACGAAGGCCGCGGCGAGCAGGACGACGTGCGCGCTGCCCTCGACGAGCTGTCCCGCCGCTTTCCCGGCCTTCCCCTCCTGACCGGCGGGTTCTCGTTCGGCTCGGTGATGGCGCTGCGCGCCGGCTGCGCCGACGCCCGTGTCCGCGCGCTGTTCGCGCTCGGTTTCCCGGTGACCATGGTGCGGGACCCGGCGTTCGTGCAGGCCTGCACACGCCCGCGTCTCTTCGTGCAGGGCGAGAACGACGCGTTCGGATCCGGTCCGGCCTTCCGCGACATGGTGGCGGCCCTGCCCGAGCCGAAGACGGTGGTCCTCGTGCCGGGCGCCGATCACTTCTTCTCCGGACAGCTCGAGGAGATGGAGGAGGCCGTGCGCGCCTGGGCCGCGACGCGGCCCTGGGAGGAGCAATGAGCGATCCCGCGGCGGCGAGCGTGCTCCGTCCCGACCGCACGGCCGTGGTGGTCGTGGACCTTCAGGAAAAGCTGCTCCCCGCCATCGCCAATCGCGAGGCCATCGTGCGCAACGCCGTCCTCCTCCTGCGACTCGCCGACGTCCTCGCCCTGCCCGTCCTGCTCACCACGCAGTACAGCCGCGGGCTCGGCCCGACGGTTCCGGAAGTGCTGGCCGCCGTCCCCGGCGCCGCGCCCCTGGACAAGGTGAGCTTCGGTTGTTTCGGCAACCCCGAGTTTCTCGATCGCCTGAAGGCGCTGGACGGGCGCGACCAGCTCGTCGTGGCCGGTATCGAATCCCACATTTGCGTCGCCCAGACCGTGCTCGGCGCGCTCGAACGCGGCTATGCCGTCCACGTCGCAAGTGATGCCGTCGGTTCGCGATCCGCGGAGAACCGCGCGGTCGGCCTTGGCCGCATGGAGCGCGCGGGCGCGCTCCTCTCGAGCACGGAGATGGCCATCTACGAGCTGCTGGGCCGCAGCGACGCCGCCGCGTTCAAGAGGATGCTCCCCTTCCTGAAGTGAGGCCGCGGTCCGCACGGAGACAAGGCGCGCTATCATGCGGGCGGAGAAAACTGCGTGTCACGGAAGCTGCGTCTTGCCATCAATACGGGCGGAGGCGATGCGCCCGGCCTCAACGCCGTCCTGCGCGCGGTCACCCTCACCGCGCTCAACAAGGGATTCGAGGTCATCGGCATCCAGAAGGGCTATCTCGGCCTGCTGGACACGAAGTACCTGGTGCCTCTCACCGCGGAATCGGTGCGCGGGATCACCCACCTCGGCGGATCCATCCTCGGCACCAACAACCGCGGCAATCCGCTCGCGATCCGGGTGGTGGAGGGGGGAACGGAGCGGTTCGTCGACGTCTCCGACCAGGCGGTGTCGAACTTCCGCCGGCTCGGCCTCGACGGCCTCATCGCGGTGGGCGGCGACGGCTCCCTGAAGATCGCGGCCGGACTGGCCAAGAAGGGCATCCCCATCATCGGCGTGCCCAAGACGATCGACAACGACCTCGCCGCCACCTACGAGACCTTCGGCTTCGAGACCGCGGTGGCGACGGCCACGGACGCGATCGACAAGCTGCACTCCACGGCCGAGAGCCACGAGCGGGTCATGGTCGTGGAGCTGATGGGGCGCTATTGCGGCTGGATCGCGCTCTACTCCGGCATCTCCGGATCGGCGGACGTGATCCTGATCCCGGAGATCCCGTTCGACATCCAGAAGGTGTGCGACAAGGTCATGGCCCGCGAGCTGGCCGGGCGCCACTTCTCCATCGTCGTCTGCGCGGAAGGCGCCGCCCCGCAAGGCGGCAACGTGGCCACCCTGGGCGAGGAAGTGGCGGGACAGGAGATCCAGCTGGGCGGCATCGCGGCGAAGGTCGCGGCCGGGATCGCGGCCTGCACGGGCAAGGAGACCCGCTCCCTCGTCCTGGGCCACCTCCAGCGCGGAGGCATGCCCACGTCCAGCGACCGTCTGCTCTCGCTCCGCTACGGCGCGGCCGCGGTACGCCTGGCCGAAGAGGGCCGCTGGGGCACGATGGTCGCGTACGACCCGCCGGTGATGACGGCGGTGCCGCTGGAAGAGGCGGTGGCGTCGGTCAAGTACGTGCCTCTCGATTCCGACGTGGTGCAGACGGCGCGCGACCTCGGGATCTCGTTCGGCGACTGACAGCGGCGCCCTGATGGAGTCTATCGCGCCGGCTCGAACAACTCGATGGGATTCCCGTCTGGATCCTCGATCTGGATTTGCCTGCCGCCCGGCCCGGTCTCCAGGTTGTTCCGAAAACGGAGGCCCGCCTTTTTCAGCGGCTCGATGAACCCGGGCAGATCCTTGACCCGAAGCACGACACGATTCCATCCCCCGGGTTCCTGCTGCTGTCCGTTCGGCATCGGCCGCGATCCGGACGCTTGTGGACCGCTGAGCAGGATCCGGGCATCGCCGAGCGAGACGCTGGCGAACGCGGGAAGCTGCTGGTGCTCGAGTGTGAAGCCCAGGTGCGTGGTGTAGAAGGCGACGGAGCGAGCCACATCCTTGACCTGATATCGGACGCCGTGCACGGCCTGCACGAACTGGTGTTGTCCGGGGTGTCCTTCCTGAGCTCCTTTCCTCGTCTCGGTCGCTGGCGCCATCTCTGGTTCTCCTTTC
>QHVP01000459.1 GCA_003222295.1 Acidobacteriota bacterium
CATCGCGGGCAAGTACCGGCTGATCGACATCCCCATCAGCAACTGCCTGAACTCCGGGTTGCGGCGGATGTTCGTGCTCACGCAGTTCAACTCGGAGAGCCTGAACAAGCACATCAGCCTCACCTACAAGTTCGACCTGTTCTCGTCGGCGTTCGTGTCCATCCTGGCCGCTGAGCAGACGGAGGAGGATCCCGACTGGTATCAGGGCACCGCGGACGCGGTCCGGCAGAGCCTGCGCCATCTGGAGACCCACCGTTGGAAGGAGGCGCTGATCCTCTCCGGCGACCAGCTCTATCAGATGGACTATCGCAAGCTGATGGAGAGCCATCGCCGGCAGGTGGCGGACGTGACGGTGGCGGTGACGCCGGTGACCGCGGACCAGGCCCACGCCTTCGGGATCCTCAAGGTGAACAAGCAGGGCCGCATCGTCCACTTCGACGAGAAGCCGCCCCGGGAGCGGCTGGACGGCCTCGTCTCCGAGGTGCCGGGGCTGGGGCAGACGTTCCTCGCTTCGATGGGGATCTACATGTTCGGCCGCGACCTGCTCGTGCGCACGGTGAGCGATCCGAAGCTGGTCGATTTCGGGCGGCACATCATCCCGAAGCTGGTGCCGGAGGTGCGCGTCCACGCCTACGTCTATCGCGGCTACTGGGAGGACGTGGGGACGATCCGGTCGTACTACGAGGCCAACCTCGCCCTCTGCCAGCCGGTGCCGCCCTTCGACTTCTACGACACCTCGCGCCCTGTCTTCTCGAATCCGCGCTTCCTGCCCGCCACCAAGATCGAGGGATGCACGATCGAGAACGCCCTCGTGACCGAAGGCTCCATCATCGTGCAATCCGACATCCGGCACGCCCTCATCGGCATCCGCGCCCGCATCGGCCGCGGCGTGCGCGTCCAGGACAGCCTGATCCTGGGGGCGGTCTACTACGAGACGAGCGAGGAGGTGCAGCGCGCGGCGGGGGAGGGCCGCCCGCCCATCGGGATCGGAGACGAGACGGTCGTCCAGCGCGCGATCATCGACAAGAACGCGCGCATCGGGCGCGGAGTGCGCATCGCCAACGAGGCGGGCGTCCAGGAGAAGGACGGACCCGGTTACTTCATCCGCGACGGTCTCGTGATCGTTCCCAAGAGTGCCGCCATCCCGGATGGAACGGAGATCTAGCCCGCCCGGGCGGGCGAGCGCCCTCGGGTCAGGGGACCGAGAATGTCTTCTCGACGGAGTTGACCCGCAGCACGTACTGTCCGGGCGGGAAATCACCCGGTAGAACCAGCACCGCGTCGTAGAGCTTCGCGATCTGGGTGCAGATCGCTTCCTCCGGGCGCGTGCTCCGTATCGTGATGCTGATGTCGTTCTCGCCGCGCGTGACGGTAACACTGTCCAGCTCGTTGCATCCGTCCCCGATCACTCCGCGCACGTGGGCGGAGGGCGGCGCGAGCGCGACCTCCACGGAATCGACCTGGATGGGTCGGACGATGGTCCGCGGGGGCGCGGGGGCGGGTGTGCTGGGCGAGTCACAGCCAGCGCCGGAGGCCGCGACGAGGACGGCGACGCCGATCCAGGGACCGGCACGGCTCACGGCGAGGACCTCCCCTTGCGGATCTCTTCGATCTTTCGATCCCGCTCGGAGGTGATGCGCTCGCGGTCGCGCCGATACTCCTGCTCGAGCTTCTCCAGGGCCTCGGGATCGGCGGCGCGCGCGCGCTGGGAGCGATGCATGATCTCGCGCTCGGCGAGGCGCGCTTCGCCGACCTTGCGCGCCTCGGCGATGGCGGCGCGCTGCTCGTCGGTGATGGGGCGATCGACGACTCCCTCCTCCTGGTCCTTCTGGCGCAGGCGGGCCATCGCGAGCTCGTAGGCGGATTTGGGGGCGTCTTGATCGGCCACGGGAACCTCCGCGCCTAGCTTACCGCGTCGGCTCACTCCCGCGGACGGTGCTTGCGCGCCGCCTTGTGGATCGCTCGCCAGCGCTGCTTCTGCTCGGCCCGGCCCCGCTCGTCCTGGCGGAGGGCGAGGTAGCGCAGCTCGCGCTGGAGCTTGCGATAGCTCTCGAGCCGCGCGGGGCTGAGCGTCCCCTCCGCGGCGGCCCGGATGACCGCGCAGCCGGGCTCGCCGTCGTGCGGACCTCCGCGAACGCGCCTTCCAGCGCATCGGGCCCCGCCCACAGCTGCAGCTCGCGCAGTCCCGGGGTGTCGATGAGGAGCGCTCCGCCGGGAAGGCGCAGCAGCTCGCGATGGCTGGTGGTGTGGCGCCCGCGCGTGTCCGAGGCGCGCACCGCCGCCGTGCGCTGGCGATCCTCGCCGAGCAGCCGATTGACGAGCGTCGACTTCCCGACGCCGGAGGAGCCGATCAGCGCGGCCGTGCGGCCGGGAGCCAGGCTCCGCTCGAAGCCGTCC
>QHVP01000457.1 GCA_003222295.1 Acidobacteriota bacterium
CCGCCCCACGAGCTGGATGGGGTCCCAGATGGCCTCGCCGTAGATGATGACGGTGGCGCTCGTGATCATCACGCCCATGGCCGCGAAGACGAACATGGTCGTGGGAAGAGCGACGACCTGGCCAAGGGCCTGCTCGCGCTGGCTGCGTCCGAAGCGGGTGAAGTCGGGCATGTTGAGCGACAGCGTCGCCCAGTAGCCGATCATGCCCGTCAGGGACGGTATGAACACGGGCAGGAACTCGCGCAGCGTGTGCAGCCTGCCCGCCTGGTTGAGCAGGGGTCCGAGGCCGTTGGCCTTGTCGATCGCCCACGCCAGCAGAACCGCCGCCATCACGAGCACGAAGGGCGCGGCCCAGTTCTCGACCTTCCGCAGCAGGTCCATCCCGCGGTAGATGATGAAGATGTTGATCCCCCAGAAGAGCAGGAAGGACAGCCACTCGGTGGTGGCGTGTCCGCCGAATCCGGGTCCAAGGAGGCCGGGCCATCCGGGAATGATCACCTTGAAAAAGGTGTTCAGCGCCTCGCCGCCGATCCAGGCCTGGATGCCGAACCATCCGCAGGCCACCAGCGCGCGGGCGATGGCGGGAAGGTTCGACCCGATCGTGCCGTAGGCGGCGCGAGCGAAGACGGGGAAGGGGATGCCGTACTTCGTGCCCGGGTGCGAGTTGAGCAGGATCGGGATCAGGACGATCGTGTTGCCGAGCAGGATCGTGATGAGGGCCTGCCACCAGTTCATGCCCGTGGCCATCAGGCCCGACGCGAGCATGTAGGTCGGGATGCAGTGCGCCATGCTGATCCAGAGCGCCGCGTAGTTGTAGGTCGTCCAGTTGCGCCGCGACACCGGCACCGGCGCGAGGTCGTGGTTGTAGAGCGGGCTCTTCTCGATGCGCGAGGTGTCGACGACCTCGACGCGGCCGTCGGGGTGCTCGATCTGGTTGGGTGTGCTCACGGACGCCGGATTCTACCCGACATCAACGAGGCGTCGCGGACGCTCTGGTGGGCTTGCGAGTTCGTGCGGTCGGACGATGAGGATGACGGCGGCGCCACCACGATCGGCGGCCAACCCAGGTCACCCGTTCTGGAACGGGTGAGTCCGGCACGCTCAACTCGTTCCGGAACCAGTACCCGCGGGTTGGCGGTCTTGCGAGGCGGGTATCACGCGAGGGCGAATGACTGTACTCAATTCGCGTACGATGGTCGTTATCATCAAGACATCGCTCTGAACCCCCGTGGGGCCGTCAGAATCGCCCGCTCGGGGCTTCGCGAGACGCTGTTGATGGTTCGGACGGTCTCTCCGCTCCTGCGCCTCTCCAAGAGGCGAACGATCGTACGCAAATCACGTACAGTCAGGCCGTCGCGAGACCGACCTTAGGGCCCGACCGCTGAGGACCAGATCATGTGGTCTAGGTTCTTTTCCGTGAGCGGGAGCGCTCCCGGCCACGCCGGGGAAGGAGCGCTACATCGTCTCGGGTCTCGGCCAGGATCTCCTCGAAGGTCTTGCGGTCCAGGCCCAGCGGCTGATCGACCAGCGGACCCCGCGCCAGCACGGGCTCGGTGTCCTCGTAGGTCGGCTTGTCCAGGCTGTAGAGGAGACCGATCGGGATGCGGGCGCCGAACTCCAGCGCCTTCTCCATGGCCCCCATGAGGCTGGAAGCGTCGTACCCCTTCTGGTCCTCCAGCTTGTAGACCCGCTCCTTGAAGAACTGATACGTGTTGACCTTGTTGAAGGTGACGCACGGGCTGAAGACGTCGATGAGCGAGAAACCCTTGTGCGCGATGGCGCCCGCCACGAGCTTCGTGAGGTGCTTCTGGTCGCCCGAGAAGCCGCGCGCCACGTAGGTCGCGCCCGTGGCCAGGGCGAGGGCGAGGGGCTGGACCGGCTTCTCCACGTTGCCGCGCGGCGTGCTCTTGGTCTTGTGCCCCTCCGTCGTGGTGGGCGAGGCCTGACCCGTGGTCAGGCCGTAGATCTCGTTGTCCATCACGATGTAGGTGAGGTTCAGGTTGCGGCGCATGGCGTGGATGAAGTGGGCCATGCCGATGCCGTAGCCGTCGCCGTCTCCGCCCACCGCGATCACGTGCAGCGCGTGGTTGGCCAGGGCCGCTCCGGTCGCGACGGGCACCGCGCGTCCGTGCAGGCTGTGCACGCCATACGCGTGGATGAACCCGGGCAGGTTCGACGAGCACCCGATGCCGGACACGATCAGCACCTCGTGCGGTGCGATGCCCAGCTCGACGATGGCCTCCTTGATGGACTTGAGGACCCCGAAGTCGCCGCACCCCGGGCACCAGTCGGGATCGACCGGTCCGTCGAGGCTCTTGACCGTCAGTTCTGTGGTGGCCATGGTTCGTTCTCCCTAGTGCGCGCGATCGTGCGGCGCGCGGGCGGTGTCGTCAGCGGCTCGATCGGCCAGGGACGATCCCCCCAGGCTGGTGGCGAAGGCGGCCGTGGCCGCCTCCCCCAGGAGGCTCGGGACGCCCGGATGCCAGCCGTAGTCGGAGCCCGTCTCCCTCCCGATCACGAGCATCCCCTCCGGCCGGCCGTCGGCCCGGCTCAGCAGCTCCACGATCCAGAGGGGCTCGCCGTAGGCGCTCTCCGTGATCGGTTGCAGGCGGCCCGGCCGCGCCCGGTCGTGCATGTGGATGCGGATGTAGTGGTACGCCATCTCGCGGGCCTCGTGCTCCGCGACCTGGAGGTCGACGGGCCGGCCTTCGAGGAAGTCCCGGACGCGCTGCGCGATCCAGGCCGGCTCGAAGGGCTCGCCGTCGTAGCGCACGAGCACGTGGTCGACGGTGAAGCCGCTCTCCGCGCGCAGGTGGCGCGCGGACTGGCCCGTGAAGTTGTTCTCGGCCACCACCGTACGCCGGCAGCCCTGGAGGATGGCGCGTGCCTCACGGTCGTGGAAGGGATACAGGTACTTGAAGTGGAGCTGGTTGGTGGCCACGCCGCCGCGGGTGAGTTGCTCGGCCGCCTCGTGGATCACGCTCCACGTCGAGCCCCAGCCCACGAGCGTGACGTCGGCCTGGGCCGGGCCCTCGAGAACGGGGGGCTGCAGACGTGCCCGCACCCCTTCCACCTTCCGCATGCGCTTCTCGTGCATCTTGCGGCGGATGGCGGGGTTGGTGTGCTCGTCGCTGATCAGGATGCCGTGCTCGTCGTGGTCGTCGGTACCGGAGACGTGGATGCAGCCGGCCCGGCCCGGGCGCGCGCGCGGCGAGATGCCGGACGGGGTCAGGGCGTAGCGCTTGTAGCCGCCGTTCGCGGCCTCGTCGGGGCTCGGCGCCGTCACCCACTCGCCCCGTTCGATCGGCACTTCGCTGGAGATGTCTTCCGGATCGATGGTCGAGCGATGCTCGCCGAGGAGGAGGTCGGAGAGGAGGGTCACCGGGAGCTGGAAGCTCTCGGCCAGGTTGAGGGCCTCGACCGTCGAATGGAAGCAGTCGATGGCGTCGCGGGGCGCGATGATCACGCGCGGGTAGTCGCCCTGGGAGGCCCCGAAGACTTGATTGAGGTCACCCTGCTCGCTCTTGGTGGGCAACCCCGTCGACGGCCCTCCGCGCTGGACGTTCACGACCACCACCGGGGTCTCGAGCATGCCTGCCATCCCGATGGCCTCGCTCATGAGGGCGAAGCCTCCGCCGGAGGTGGCGCACATCGACCGCACGCCGGCGTGCCCGGCCCCGATGGCGACGTTGACCACGGCCAGCTCGTCCTCACACTGCTTGACCACCACGCCGACCTTCTCGCTGTGCGCGGCCAGCCAATGGAGGATGAATGACGCGGGGCTCATGGGATAGGCGGAGTAGAACTTGCATCCTCCCGCGACCGCGCCCAGCGCCATCATGTGGTTCCCGGTCACTACCGGCCGCCGCTTGCGGCTGAATTTCCAGGGATGGCCGAGGGCGGGGACGGTGCGCGCCGCGTGCTCGTAGCCCGCGCGCAGCACGCCGACGTTCTGGTCGATGATTTCCTGTCCCTTCTTCTTGAAGGTCTCGAGCAGGATCTCGGCCGTCGCCTCCAGGTCGAAGCCGGCGAGGTGCAGCAGCGCGCCCAGGGCGGCGGTGTTCTGCATGACGGGCAGGAGCTTGCCGAGCTTCGCGGTCAGGTCCGGCACGGGGAGGGGGACGAGGGTGACACCCTTCGGCACCAGCACGGGGTCGCACTGCAGCCGTGCCCCGTTGAAGATGATCGCTCCCCCCGCCTCGACTTCACGGGCATGCCGCTCGATGCCGTCCTGGTTCAAGGCCACGAGGACGGTCAGGTGGTCGCCGTGGTTGTCGATCTTGTCTTCGGACAGCCGCAGGCGCAGCCAGGTATGGCCGCCGCGGATCAGCGATTGATAGCTGTTGTAGGTGTAGACGTGCAGCCCCAGCCGCGCCGCGGTGCGCGCCAGGGTGTCGCCTGTGCGGTCCAGTCCGTCGCCGGCGGCGCCAGCGATTCCGACGGTGATCTCGGTTGCCATGGTTCGCTCCTCGGGTGATGGGATTGGCTAGTCTTCCTCGCTCACGAGCGTCGGGTAGACCACGACGATCTCCGGGTTCATGGCCTGCAGCACCTCCGAGATGCCCTCGGTGGTGCCGGTGCTCGGGACCTTCCAGTCGGCGATGAGGCGATGGTCGCTCTCGGTGCAGAGCGACCCCATGCCGCTGAGGAGCGCCATCCGATCGGCGACGATGCGCACCTGTCCCGGCAGCGTCTCCACGACGACCCTGGCGATCAACATGGCGTCCTCCGGAAGGAGAGGGCCTACCTGGGGGTCGGTGGTGTATCAGAGGTGAGAGTGCCAGCGACACTACGCCTCCCGGAGGGGAGGCGTCAAGGGCCTCGGGGTGCGAAGGGCGCGGCGAACCGGGAACCGGTTCAGGCCACGAGCGGCCGGCCGGATTGCCGCTTCACGAACTGCCCGCGCCCCTTGCCGCCCTTGAACTCGCCGTGGTCCACGATCACGTCCCCGCGCGAGAGCACGGCCGCAGGGGCGCCCTTGATCACGCGCCCCTCGTAGGGGTTGTAGTCCACGCGCATGTGCAGGGTGCGCGCGGAGAGGGTCACTTCCTTGTCGGGATCCCAGATCACGAGGTCGCCGTCCGATCCCACCGCGACCGTGCCCTTCCGCGGCCAGAGCCCGAACATGCGCGCCGGGTTCGTGGACGTGATCTCCACGAACTTGTGGGCGTCGATCCGTCCCGCGCGCACGCCGCCGTCCCACAGGAGCATCAGCCGGGTCTCGATGCCGGGCGCGCCGTTGGGGATCTTCGAGAAGTCGTCCTTG
>QHVP01000027.1 GCA_003222295.1 Acidobacteriota bacterium
GACGCCTTCTGGCGGAACCTCGAGCAGGGTGTCGAGTCGATCGCCGTCTTCTCCCGCGACGAGCTGGCCCGGGCGGGGGAGGGCGCCGCGAAGATCGACGATCCCGCGTATGTGCGGTCGCGGCCCGTGGTCGAGGGCGTCGAGTTGTTCGACGCCGCCTTCTTCGGCTTCGGCCCGCGCGAAGCGGAGGTGCTCGACCCCCAGCTCCGCCTGTTCCTCGAGTGCGCCAGGACGGCCCTCGAGCACGCGGCCCACGACACGGAGCGCTTCCATGGCCGGATCAGCCTTTTCGCGGGGGCGGGCTTCAGCAACTACCTCGTCCACAACCTCTACAAGAACCGGCCGGTCATGGAGGCCTTCGGGGACCAGCAGACCACGATCTTCAACGTCCAGGATTCGCTGGTCACCATGGTCGGCTACAAGCTCAACCTCCGTGGGATCTGCTGCGCCGTGCAGACCTTCTGCTCGACGTCGCTGGTCGGCGTGCACCTGGCCTGCCAGAACCTCCTGAATTACGAGAGCGATCTCGCCCTGGCCGGAGGCGTCACCCTCGACGTCCCGCAGACACGCGGCTACGTGTACGAGGAGGGGAGCATCCTCTCCCGGGACGGCCACTGCCGCACCTTCGACGCGCGAGCGGACGGCACCGTCTTCGGGAACGGGCTCGGCATCGTCGTGCTGCGTCGGCTGCAGGACGCGCTGAAGGACGGCGACACCGTCCACGCGGTGATCCGCGGCTCCGCCGTCAACAACGACGGCTCGCTCAAGGTCAGCTTTGCGGCTCCCGGCGTGGTGGGGCAGACGGAGGTGGTGGTCGAGGCCCTGTCGGCCGCGGGCGTGGACCCGCAGACGATCGGCTACGTGGAAGCGCACGGCACGGGCACGCGGCTCGGCGACCCCGCCGAAGTGAGCGCCTTGACCAAGGCCTTCCGCACCCGCACCGGCCGTCGCGGCTTCTGCGCCCTCGGCTCGGTGAAGACCAACGTGGGCCACCTCGACGCGGCCGCGGGCGTCGCGGGCCTCATCAAGGTGGTCCTCTCCCTGCGCCACGGACGGATTCCGCCCAGCCTTCACTTCGAGACCCCGAATCCCGCCATCGATTTCGCGAGCACACCGTTCTACGTGAATTCCACCCTGCGGGAATGGCCGCGGGGCGCGCTCCCGCGCCGGGCGGGCGTGAGCGCGTTCGGGGTCGGAGGCACCAACGCGCATGTGATCGTGGAAGAAGCACCGGCGGCGGCGCGCACATCCAGCGCGCGGAGCCACCAGCTTCTCGTGCTCTCCGCCCGGACGGCGACCGCTCTCGACACGGCCTCGCAGGCGTTGGCCGCGTACCTCGAGGACCATCCCGACCTGGAGCTGGCCGACGTGGCTCATACCCTCCAGGTCGGTCGCCGCGCCTTCGACCACCGCCGGATCGTGGTCGCGGCGACTCTCGGCGAGGCCGTCACCGCGCTGCGATCGGCGATGCCCGTGACCGCCCCCTGCCAGCGCCGCAATCCCCCCGTGGTCGCGTTCCTCGGCCCGGAGGAGGCCGCTCTCGTCAACCTGGCCCGCGGGCTCTACGAGCAGGCACCGGCGTTCGGCGCGGCTCTCCGCCAGTGCGCGGATGCCGCCGAGAGCTTGGGGCGCTCGATGGTCGAGGCGCTCTACCCGGCGCCCGGGCGCGAGGAGGCCGCGGGCCGCACGTTGCGCGAGCAGGGCCTCCGTCCGCTCGCGACGTTTGCGGTGGAGTTCGCGTGGGCCCGTCTGTGGCAATCCTGGGGTCTGCGCTTCGAAGCCGTGCGCGGCGAGGGCGTGGGCGCGCGGGTGGCCGCGTGCCTCGCGGCCGACGACATTCCCGCCGCGCTAAGGGCGGCCGTCCAGCATTTGCGGCCCGGCGCCGCCACGGACGAGGCTCCATCCGAGGGACGGGATGCCGCCGCGGTCTGGCGCGATCTTCCGGATGATCCCGAGCGTCTCCGTCTCGCGGCTCCGCAGTCCGTCACGAGCTACGCCCAGGCGCTTCGCGTCCTGGGCGAGTTGTGGATGGCGGGCGTCGAGGTCGATTGGCCGGCGCTGCACGCACCCGAGCGTCGCCGGCGCCTCCCCCTGCCCACCTACCCCTTCGAACGGGAGCGTTTCTGGGTCGAGCCCGTGCTCGAGGCCCCGCCGCCCGAGGAGCGCAGGCCGTCCGAATGGCTCTATCGCGCGGTGTGGAAGAACGCGCTGCCGGCCGCCGCCAACGCGGCGGGCGGCCGGGAGCCCGCGCTCGTCTTCCTGGATTCGTACGGCGTGGGCCTCCGGATCGCCGAACAGTTGCGTCGCGGTGGCGCGGAGATCGTCACCGTGAGCATCGGCTCCGGCTTCGGCGGAGACCCGGCCTCGGGCTACACGCTCGATCCGAAGGACGCCCGTCAGTACGCCTCGCTGTGGGCGGACCTTCGGAGCCGGCAGAAAGCGCCGCCGCGGATCGTTCACCTCTGGGGCCTCGAGTCGCTCGACGACTCGCCGCCGGGCCGGGCGCGTTTCGAGCGCGCGTCCGACGAGGGCTTCTACAGCCTCCTCCACCTCGTGGCCGCTCGGCCGGAGGGCCCCCTCGCGGTGAAGGTGGTCGCCGCCGGCCTGCACGACGTCACGGGGGGGGATGCCCTGTCCCCGGAGAGGGCTCCGCTCATTCCGCTCTGCCGCGTGCTCGTCCAGGAGCACCACGACTTGCGCTGCGAGCTGATCGACGTCGAGCCGCCGGGCAGCGACCTTGAGCGTCTGACCGAGGCCCTGCTCACGGAGCTGGCGCTCGAGGAGGCGGAGCCGCTGGTGGCCTATCGGCGGGGCCGAAGGTGGCTCCAGGAATTCGAAAGAATTCCGGCCGTGGCCCAGGAAAAGCCGAGCCCGCGCGTGCGCGCGGGCGGCGTCTACCTGATCACGGGCGGACTGGGCGACGTCGGCTTCGTTCTCGCGCTCGCCCTGGCCCACCAGCCCGGCGCGAAGCTCGTGCTGACAGGCCGGAGCGGGCTCGTCGCTCGGGAACGCTGGGCGGAATGGCTCGAGACCCACGAGGCGTCGGACGAATCGGCAATCCGCATCCGCAAGGTGCAGGCCCTCGAAGCCCTGCGCGCCGAGGTGCTGGTTCTCAAAGCGGACGCCTCGAGCGCGGACGACATGGGCGCCGCCGTCCAGGCGGCGCGGGAGCGCTTCGGCGCCGTCCACGGCGTCATCCACGCCGCCGGCGAGCTCGCCTCGAATACCTTCCTGCCCGTG
>QHVP01000460.1 GCA_003222295.1 Acidobacteriota bacterium
GACCTCCATGACCTCGAGCCAGTCGGCGGTCGTGCCCTTGGCGATGCCGATGATCTCGCGCACGCGGTCGGACAGCACCTCCGCGCCGCCGCCGGGGATCGAGTCCAGGCCCGCTCCCACCAGGCGCCGCAGCGCGGCCTCCGTGCTGAGCGACGACACCCGGCAGATGTGCTTGACCTCCGCCGGGCTGAGGCCGTGGATCCAGAGCGTCGGGTAGGCCGTCTTCATCCACCCGAACAGCTCCTCGTAGAACTCGATGCCGAGGTCGGGATGCAGGCCGCCCTGGAGCAGGATCTGCGACCCGCCCAGGGCGATCGTCTCCTCGATCTTCTGCGCGAGCTGCGCCTTCGTCAGGAGGTAGCCCTCCTTCGAGGGCATGTCCCGGTAGAACGCGCAGAACGCGCACTGCGCGGTGCAGACGTTCGTGTAGTTGATGTTGCGGTCGACGATGTAGGTGACCACGCCCTCCGGGTGCAGCCGCTCGCGCACGGAGTCGGCCAAGCCGGCCAGCTCCAGCAGGTCGCCGTCCCGCAGCAGGGCGACGCCCTCCGCGGGCGTGAGGCGCTCGCCGGCCGCGACCTTACGCGTGATGGATTCAGGGATGGCCATGAAACCTCAGCTCCGGCACTCGCGCGATCAGCGCGCGCGCGTGCGCGCGGCGGTAGAATTCGCGCAGTCCGCCTAGCTCCGCCTCCCCCAGCGCGTACGAGATGTTGCCGCGCAGGTACGCCTCGTTGAGGGACGCGCGCTCCGGATGCCCATTATAGGACGAGGCGATCTGCGCGAGCGCGGCCTGCCCCGCGGCCAGCGCGGACTGCAGGCAGATGACGTCGGCGGCGGACAGCAGCCCCGGCCGGCCCGCCCAGAAGGCGTAGACGAAAGGCCAGCCCGTCCGCTCCGTCCATTCGGCCCCGAGGTCCAGGCGCGAGGCGTCGCCATCGTAGTAGAGCGCCGGGTCGCCGATGACGAGGGCCGCGTCCGCGGCGTTGAGCATGGTGGGGACGTCCGGCGGCATGGGCGCGTACTCGGGATCGCGGCCCAGGCGGTCGCGCAGCAGGACGCGCACGAGGACGGCGCTGGTGCGGCTCGAGGTGTCCACGGCCACGCGGCGGATGTCCTCCAGCCGCGTGCGATGGATCAGGCTCACCGAGCGCACGGGGCCGCGGCTGGCGATGGCCACCCCGGGCACGATCGCGTACTCGCCCTCCGCGTACTCGATGGAAGGGATGAGCCCGAGGTCGATCTCGCCCGCGTGCAGGCGGGCGGCCACGCGCGAGGGCACGTCGCGCACGATCTCGAAGCGCAGGTCCCCGGCCTCCTTCACGACGTTGAAGACGGTGTCGCGCTCGAGGGGTCGCCGGCCCGCCTCGCGGATGAGACGGACCAGCTCGTGCACGGTCATGGACTGCGCGGTGGGCGCGCCCGCGTCGTGGGCGATCTTCTCTTCCGTGACCGTGCCGTCGATGTCGTCCGCCCCGAAGCTGAGGCCGACCTGGGCCAGCCGCGGCCCGATCATGATCCAGTACGACTTGATGTGCGGGACGTTGTCGAGCATCAGCCGCGCCACCGCGATGGCCTTGAGGTCCTCGAAGCCGGTCGTCTCCGGCAGGCGCATGGCCGGCGCCTCCCAGGGCTGGAAGGCGAGGGGGATGAAGGTGACGAACCCGCGCGTCTCGTCCTGCAGGGCGCGGAGCTGCAGGAGATGGTCCGCATCACGTCGAGCCACTGCGGACCGTCCGCCTTGCCGCGGATGATCTTGTCGCGCGTGGCCTTGGCGAAGATCTCCGCGCCGCCGCCGGGCATGGAGTCGAGCCCCGCCTCGCGCAGCTCGGCCAGGACGCGCTCCACCGTCATCCGGTACAGCTTGTGGAAGAAGTAGATCTCGACCGCGGTGAACGCCTTGATGTGGACGTGGGGCCGGACGCGCTTGATGCCGCGCATCATGTCCGTGAAGTACGACCACGGAAGGTCCGGGTGCAGGCCGCCCACGATGTGCACCTCGCGCACCTGCTCCGGCAGCGCCGCCACCGTCGCGAAGATGTCGTCGAGCGCCATCGTATAGGCGCGCGGCTCGTCCTTCCTGGCCGCGAAGGCGCAGAAGTCGCAGGTCGCCGCGCACACGTTCGTGTGGTTGATGTGCGTGTTCCAGACGAAGTAGGCGGCGTCGCCGTGGCGGGCCTCGCGGGCGTGGTTGGCGAGGCGGGCCAGGCCCAGCAGGTCGTGCGTCCGATAGAGGGCCACGCCGTCGGCGAACGACAGGCGCTGGCCGGCCAGGACCTTGTCCCGGATGGGGCCGAGGGCGGCGTCGCGGACGGCGGTCGGGACGCGCGAAACGGCGGAGTCTCTCGACGGCGCGGGGATGCCCAAGTCCTGCCTAGCGTATCACATGGGTCCCGTGCGCCACCTCGATCCGGCGCCCCGCGCACGCTACCCGCGCCAGCGCCGCACGAGGAAGTATTCGTTCAGGGGCCGGTCGTCGGTGAGGGGGCGGGCCACGCGGCCCAGCGCCGCCCAATCGGGGAACTTCTCGGCGCGGAGGACGGCGTCGAGCTGCTCGGTCGGCGTCGGGTGGGGCCCCCATTCGACGAGGTCTTGGCGAGCGGCCGGAGGCAGCAGGGCCGCCATCTCCGCTCCCGTCCGATCGGAGATCCGCTGAGCGCTGGCCAGGAGGTGGTCGCCCCAACCCTCGACGGACGGGAACACGCGGATGTAGGGAAAGACGTCGTGCAGCGCGAGCGCGAAAGCGGCGATGACCTTGGGCTCGCCGCCCGGTATCCAGACTTGCAGGATGCCGCCGTCGACCAGGTGAGGGCGTATCGACTGGTAGAACTCGCGAGAGTACAGGAGGCTCGACCCGGCCGCCTCGACCGGAGGCGGTGGATCGATCACGACGACGTCGTACTCATCGACCGTGCGGTCGAGGAACCGCCGCCCGTCGTCCACGACGATCCGCGCGCGCGGAGAGGAGAGGAGGCGCGGCGCATCGGGATGGAACTCGGCAAAGAACTTCGGAACGCTGGGCACGAGCTCGACGGCCGTCGTGTCGACGCCCCACGCGCGCATCGACCGGAAACTCGTGCCCATGCCGAAGCAGATGACGAGGCCGCGCCGCGGCGTATGGCGCAGGAAGCCGAGGGGAAGGTGGCACATGAACTTCGTGATCGGCGTGAGGCCGGTCATGCTCATCCCGTTGACGAGAAGCGCGCTGCCCTGGCCCTGCCCCTTCACGATCACGGTCGCGGTGGAGTCGCGCCTCACGCGTGCATCCGGGAACCGCGATTCCTCGCCCCGCGTGAGAGCGGCGATGGCGGCCATGCCCGCCGCCGCCATCAGGGTCTTCCACGCCGCTCGCGGCGCCCTCATCACCCCGATCGCCACGAAGACCAGCGCGAGCAGGAAGAGGGCCCGCCGCTCGCCGACCAGCGGGAGGAGGAGGAACCCGCCCGCCAGGGGCCCGACGATGCAGCCGACGCCGTTCAGGGCCCAGGCCGCCCCCGCCCGGCGCGACGAGCCGCCCGACCAGCGGTCGACGAGCCAGGGCGTGACGAAGCCGAGCACCCCGGCGAGAGGAGCGACGGACAGCGCGACGGCCACGATCGAGCCCGGGGCGGGCACGAAGATGCCCTGGAACCGGGGGATCCCCGGGAGGCGCGGGTCGGCCGCCACCGCCGGCAGCATCGCGGCCAGGGCCAGCGCCATCCACACGACCGCGGGAGGACCGTCTTCGGGAAGAGAGGCGCTCGCGCGGCGATAGAGGAGGGAGCCCGCCAACGTCGCCAGCAGGTAGGAGGCGAGGATGAGGGCGAAGGCGTAGACGAGGTTCCCGAGCAGGGGCGTGAACTGACGCACCCACACGACCTCCATGGCCATGCAGGCGAACCCCGTGCCCAGCAGCGCGACCGGCGTAGTGGCGTCCGCCGCCACGGCGGAGGCCTGCGCGGGCGCGGCCACCGGTGGCGCGGGCGAGGTCCGCACGCTCAGGCCGAGGCTCAGCAGGGCGAGAAGGCCATTGAGAGCGGCGCCGCGGTCGAGCGTACCCTGCAGGCCGAACAGCTCGATGAGGACGAGAGCGGAGGCGAGCGTCCCCAGCGCCGCTCCCAGCACGTTGGCCGCATAGAGATGACCCACGGACGAGCGGCCGCCGCGGACGCGGGGACCGATCGCGGCCAGGGCCAGGGGCAGGGTCGCGCCCATGGCCGCGCTGAACGGCAGGAGGGCGAGCGTGACCCACAACCCGCAAGCGAGGTGATACGTCGCCGAGCCCCAGGCGGCGCCGGCAACCCGGGCGCGGCCCGCATCGAGCGCGAGGGGAACGAGCCGGGCCGACGTCGCGATCGTGAGCTCGCAGGCGGCGTAGAGCAGGAGGACGATCCGCGTGCTCGCCTGGAAGCGCTCGACGATGCGACCGCCGAGAGCGTTCCCCAGGGCAAGGCCGGCCATGAACACGGACAGGACGATGGCCACCATCGCGGCCGTCACGCCGAAACGGGCCATGGCCAGGCGCAGCCAGACCACCTGGCACAGCAGCGCACAGAACCCGGAGATGACGAAGAACGCGAAGAACCAGCGGTCTCGCAAGGGATCCTCCGGGCCTACGCCCGCGGCGCGCAGGTTATACGAAGGTGTCCGCCCTTTGTGAAGGCGGGGCCGATCGGGAACAATCGCTGCGAATGAGCGAGGCGACGTTCGCGGACCTTCGCGCCTTCATGGGCGCGCTGCGGCGGCAGGGCGACCTGGCCGTCATCGAAGCGCCCGTGGACGCGCGCCTGGAGGCGGCCGAGATCCATCGCCGCGTCATCGCCGCGGGCGGGCCCGCGCTGCTGTTCGCGAGCGTTCGCGGCGCCGACTTCCCGCTCGTCACCAACCTCTTCGGCACGCGCGCACGCGCGGAGCTGGCCTTCGGCCGGCGGCCCCACCTGCTCGTCCGCCGCCTGGCCGAGCTGGCGCAGACCCTGCTCCCGCCCACGCCGCGCAAGGTCTGGGGAGCGCGGGACGTGCTCGCGAATGCGTGGCGAGTGGGAACGCGGCGGCGCCACGGAGGGCCGGTCACGCAGGTCGTGGAGCGCGAGGTGCGACTGGAGCGCCTCCCCGTCCTCACCTGCTGGCCGGAGGACGGAGGCCCCTTCGTCACCCTCCCCGCGGTCTACACCGAGCATCCGCAGCGCGCGGGGCACAACCTCGGCATCTACCGGATGCAGGTCTTCGACTCACGCACGACGGGCATGCACTGGCAGATCGGCAAGGGCGGAGGCTTCCACCATGCGGCCGCGGAAGCCGCCGGCCAGGCCCTTCCCGTGACCGTGTTCCTGGGCGGACCGCCGGCCCTCATGCTCGCCGCGGTCGCTCCCCTCCCCGAGAACGTCCCCGAGCTGATGCTGGCCTCGCTGCTGATGGGCCGGCGCATCGACCTCAGCCCCGGCCCGGGGCCGCATCCTCTGGTGTCGAACGCGGAGTTCGCGTTGATCGGCCGCGTCCCTCCCGCCCGGCGGCATCCCGAAGGTCCTTTCGGGGATCACTACGGCTACTACTCGCTCCAGCACGACTATCCCGTCTTCGAGGTGGAGAAGGTCGCGCGACGGCGCGACGCCATCTATCCCGCGACCGTGGTCGGCAAGCCGCGCCAGGAGGACTTCTACATCGGCGATCTCCTCCAGGAGCTGCTCTCTCCCCTGTTCCCGCTGGTGATGCCGGGCGTGGAGAGCCTCTGGAGCTACGGCGAGACCGGCTATCACTCGCTGGCGGCGGCGATCGTGAAGGAGCGCTACGGGCGCGAGGCCATGGCCAGCGCGTTCCGCATCCTCGGGGAGGGACAGCTCTCGCTCACCAAGTTCCTCCTCCTGGCCGACCGGCCCGTGGACCTGCGCAACTTCCCCGCCACCCTCGAGCACGTGCTCGCGCGCACGCGGCCCGAAACCGACCTCTACGTCTTCTCGAACCTCTCCATGGATACCCTCGACTACACGGGCCCGCGCGTGAACGAGGGGTCCAAGGGCGTCTGGCTCGGGCTCGGCGAGCCCGTGCGCGCGCTGCCCCGCGAGTTCTCCCCGCGCGTGCCCGTCCCCTCCGACGTCACCGACGCACGGGTGTTCTGCGCCGGCTGCCTCGTGATCGGGGGGCCGCCTTACGCGCGGGAGGCGGAGGCGGGAGCACGCCTCGCCGCCCATCCCGCCTTCGCGGACTGGCCGCTCCTCGTCCTCACCGACGAGCCGGGTCGCGCCGCGCAGAGCGCGATGAACTTCCTGTGGACCACGTTCACTCGCTTCGAGCCCGCCGCCGACATCCATGCCGCCGGGCGGACGCTCGTCCGCAACCACGTCTCCCTGCGGCCGCCGATCCTCATCGACGCGCGCCTCAAGCCCGGATTCCCGCGCGAGCTCCGCGCGGACGAGCAGACCGCGGCCACCGTCACCCGGCGCTGGAAGGAGTACTTCCCCGCCGGGATGGAGATGGGCGACAGTGATGCGGCCCACCTGGACCGGTTCGGACCTTGACCGGCCCCCCCTTGTCCGTATAATCGCGCCGGCTCGGGACTTTCCCGGCTTCCGTAAAGTCCGATCAGGGTCGCGCGACGCGGCGCGACAGGCCGCTCCGAATCGCCCGTGGGGGTGTTGAGGATGAGACCTCGCTGCGCCGTCGGCGCCGCCGTGCTGCTGCTGCTGCCGACCTACTTGGCCAGCCAGCTGCCGGCGTCGGTCGAAGAGGGGGCCGCTGCCGCCGAGCAGATCGCGGTGGCGACGGTGACGGCGGCCGTCGAGCAGCCCGCGCGCGTCCTCCAGGGGACGATCGGCCGGCGCACCAACCTCGGCGCGATGCTCCGCGACACCCTCCGCCCGTCGGGAGTCCACCGGCTGGTCGAGGCGTCGCGTCCCGTCTACGACCTGGCCCGCGTGTCGGTCGGACATCCCTTCGGCGTCACCTTCGGGCCCGACGGCCTCCTCGCCGCCTTCACCTACGGCATCGACGAGCTGCGCACGCTGCGCGTCACGCGCAAGGGCGAGGACTACCAGGCCGAGGTCCTCACCCGCGAGTACGAGGTGAAGGTGGCCTCCGTGCGCGGCGAGATCACCTCGAGCCTGTTCGGCGCGGTGGGCGCCGCGGGCGAGGAGGACCAGCTCGCCCTGGACCTCGCGGACATCTTCATGTGGGACGTCGATTTCAACACGGAGCTGCAGAAGGGGGACTCCTTCCGCGTCGCCGTGGAGAAGATGTCGCTCGACGGGAAGCTGAGCCGCTACGGCCGCATCCTCTCCGCCGAGCTCGTGCGCGGCGAGCGCGTGATCCAGGCCGTCCGCTTCGAAGGCAAGAACGGGCCCGGCTACTACATGCCCGACGGCCGTCCCATGCGGAAGGCCTTCCTGCGCTCGCCGCTGCGCTTCACGCGCATCAGCTCGGGGTTCACGCATGCGCGTCTGCACCCGATCCTGAACGTGATGCGCCCCCACCTGGGCGTCGACTTCGCGGCGCCCATCGGCACGCCGGTGCGCGCCTCCGCCGACGGTGTCGTCATCCAGGCCGGCGTCGACGGCGGCTACGGCAAGGTGGTGCGCCTGCGGCATCCCAACGGCTACACCACGCTCTACGGCCACCTCTCCCGGATCAACGCGAAGGCCGGCCAGCACCTGACCCAGAGCACGGTCCTCGGCCTGGTGGGCATGACCGGCCTCGCCACCGGGCCCCACCTCGACTACCGGATGACCAGGGACGGGGTCTTCGTGAACCCGCTCAAGATCCAGTCGCCACCCGCCGAGCCCATCGCGGCGGACGAGGAGAACGCCTTCCAGGCCGCACGCGATCAGCAGCTGGCCCTCCTCGGCCCGGCCCCCGCCGGCCCGGCCATGGCCGATGCGGGCCACGCCCCGGCGCGCAGCGCGGCGCGGACCTTGTCCGGCGCCTCGCCCTAGAGCCGGGCCAAAGTCCTTGTTCACCGGCAAGAACGTCGTCCGGGCCTTCCTCATCTTCGTGCCGGTGGCCCTCTGGATGGGCTCGACCCACGCCTCTCCGACCTGGGTCTTCGTCGTCTCCTGCCTGGCCATCCTGCCCCTGGCCGGCCTCATGGGCGAGGCCACCGAGCACCTCACCCATCACACCGGACCCGGCGTCGGCGGGCTGCTCAACGCGAGCTTCGGGAACGCGGCCGAGCTGATCATCGCCTTCATGGCCCTGCGCGCCGGTGAGAAGGAGATCGTCAAGGCGTCCCTGACCGGCTCCATCATCGGGAACCTGCTGATGGTCCTCGGCCTGGCCATGCTCCTCGGGGGATGGAAGCGGAAGGAGCTGAGGTTCAGCCGCCTGGCCGCGGAGAGCGGCAGCAGCATGATGGTGCTGGCGGTCGTCGGGCTGGTCATCCCCGCGATCTACGCCCAGGTCACGAACCACACCCATCCCGAGCACACGGAGTCGATCAGCTTCGACATCTCCATCGTCCTCATCGCGTGCTACGCGGCCAGCCTGTTCTTCTCGCTCAAGACCCATCAGCACCTGTTCGCGGGCGAGGCGGGCGGGGGGCTCGACGCGGAGCACGTGGGCGCGGTGTGGTCCAAGGCCACGAGCATCGCCGTCCTGGTGGTGGCCGCCGGTCTGGTGGGCTGGGTGAGCGAGTTCCTCGTGCATGCGGTCGGCGAGGCGGGCACGCGGCTCGGACTCCGGAAGGTGTTCATGGGCGTTGTGGTGGTGGCGGTGGTGGGCAACGCGGCCGAGCACTCCACGGCCGTGATCGTGGCCCTGAAGGGCAAGATGGACCTCGCCCTGGGCATCGCCATGGGCTCGTCCATGCAGATCGCGCTCTTCGTCGCGCCCCTGCTCGTCATCGCCGGCCACCTGATGGGCACCCCGCTGGGCCTGGAGTTCACCATCCTCGAAGTGGTCGCGATCATGCTGTCCGTGGCCGCCGTCACCCTGCTCGTCCTCGACGGCAAGACGAACTGGTTCGAGGGCGTCCAGCTCCTCGCCATCTACCTGATCCTGGCCTGCGCGTTCTTCTACATCTAGACGGCGCCTGATACACTTCTGACCGTGCGGAAGGCTGCGGTCCTGACCCTCGCCGTCGTCCTGGCCGCCCGCCTGGGCGCGGGGCAAACCGAGGTGCGCCGGGTGGGCGACACGCTCGACGTGCGCGCCTCCGCCGCTCCCGTGTCCGAGGTCCTGGACCGCATCGCGCGCGAGACGGGGATGAAGGTCACCTACGACGGCGCGCCGCCGCGGGCGCGCGTCAGCGTGACCCTCAGCGGGGTGACGCCCGCCCAGGCCGTCCTGCGCGTGCTGGAAGGCCAGGGCCTGAACTACGCGTTGCGCATGGACCCGCGCTCCGTCCGCGTCGAGACCCTGCTCATGGTGGCGGGCAGCGGCGGCGGGATGGGGACGGTGGCGCCGGCGCCGCCGACGCGACCCATACCGGGCACCCGCCAGATCGACCGTGAGCCGGAGGTGGCGGAGCCGGACGACGAGACGCCCGCGGAGGCGCCGGCGCCGAATCCCGAAGACCGCAAGCCGTTCCCGTTCCCCGGCGGTCCGAGCGGGCCGGCCATGCCGCTGATGCTCCCGACGCCACCGCCACCCACGACGGCGGCCTCGCCCTCCCCCGCGGCACCCCAGAACCCGCAGGACTGATCCCGCAGGGGACCCCTGCTCAGGGCCGCGGGCGGGGACTCGCCGGAGGCAGTCCGCTTCCCCCCGTCCCACCGGGGAGACGATTGGGGCCCTGGTTGCGGCCCAGGAGGCGCGGCTGGCCGGCCAGGAAGAGCCATTGATCGTACCGGGTCCGCCCGTTGAACAGCCTCAA
>QHVP01000461.1 GCA_003222295.1 Acidobacteriota bacterium
CACCGGGCCCTTCCCCACCACCAGGGCCCCGTCGCCGGAGACGAGCGTCGTGTGGCCGACCTCGACGCCCGCGACATCCGTGATGGCGTCGAGGGTTCCGGGCGTGCCGCCGATGAGCGGGCTGATGCCGAGCTCTCGCGCGCGCGGCTTGGAGGCGCCACTGGCCTGCGCCGAAGCCGCCGCGGGCACGGCGAGGCAAAAGATGCTGGCGAGCAGCGCCGGCCGCATCCCGATCAGTGCTCGCCGCGCCCGCCGGCCGCGGCGCGGAGCTGCTCGTCGAGCTTCCGGTTCCACTCCGCGGGGGTCATCGACTTGAGCTGATCGAGCTGCGATGCGGCGAGCACCAGCTTGGCCATGCCGGGGACGACGGCCAGCTCCACCTCTGCTCGCGCCGGCGCCGACGCTTCCACCACGGCACGCGCGCGCTCGGTCCAGACGGCGGGCGCCTCCTTGTCGGCGCGGATGGAGTCGAGGGCTTCCAGCCCCACCCTTCCCAGGGCGGCCAGGTCGCGCGAGAGGGGGCGCGCCTCCTGTCCCAGCGGCGACGCGGTCAGGATGGGCTCCAGTACCGCGTGATTGTCGCGCCAGGTCGTGAACATCGCGCGCAGGGCCGAATCGTCGCGGGCGGCGGGCGCGCTCTGCAGGTAGCGGTCGAGCGCCGTCTCGAAGGTGCGGATGGACACGCTGTCCGCGCGCGCGGTGTCGACGAGGCGGTCGAGCGGGCTGGACGATGTGTAGATGCGCAGCCCGCCGCGGCGGTACTCCTTGACGGGCGTGACGAGGTCAGCCAGCACGCGCAGCGACGTCGTGGGCTGGCCGCCCGTGAGCTTCCTCAGCATGGGCTCGTAGCGGGCCAGGTGGGTGAGGCCGAGCGCGCCCAGCCGCACGCTCTCGATCTCGAGCCGCCGGTACATGTCCGGGAGGTCGCGCACGTCGGCGGGAGACCACAGCCGCTCCGCGATGGCGGCGGTGCGCGGCCAGAGGCGCGAGTCGATCGTCTCCGGCGACACGAACTCTCCCCACATGCAGGCCTCGCCGCCGAGGATGTGCCGGCGCTCCTCCGCCGTGAGCGTGCTGTCGGCGGGGATCGGATCGTTCAGGTAGTGGTCGGCCACGGGAAAGAGCAGGTCCAGGTAGTAGCCGTTGGACAGGATGCCGTCGTAGCCCCGGCGCGCGTTCTCGGCCAGCGCCTTCGATCCCCGCCAGGACTGGATGAGGATGTTCTTCGGGAGGTCCGGGCTCTGGATCTCGTCCCAGCCGATCATCTTCTTGCCGTGGCGGGTGAAGATCTCGTTCACGCGCTTGTTGAAATGGGCCTGGATGCCGTGGGCGCCGGGCAGGTTGTTCCGGTAGATGAAGTCCTGCACGGACGCGCTGGCGTTCCACTGGCGCGGGGTGACCTCGTCGCCTCCGATGTGCATGTAGGCGTCGGGGAAGAGAGAGGCCATCTCGCCGAAGAAGCGGTCGAGGAAGGTGTAGACCTCTTCCTTCGAAGGGTCGAGGACGTTGTCGAAGACCCCCCACTCGCGGACGAGCGTGTACGGTCCGGGCACGACCCCGAGCTCCGGGTACCCGACGAGCCAGCTCGTCGAGTGTCCGGGCAGGTCGAACTCGGGAACGACGCGGATGCCGCGGTCGCGCGCGTACGCGATGACGTCGCGCACCTGGTCCTGCGTATAGAAATTCCCGTCGGAGCCGAGCTGCTGCAGCTTCGGATAGACCTTGCTCTCGACGCGGAACCCCTGGTCCTCGCTGAGATGCCAGTGCAGGACGTTGAGCTTGACCGCGGCCATGCCGTCGAGCGTCCGCTTGACGACAGAGGCCGGCTCCCAGCGGCGGCAGGGATCGATCAAGAGGCCGCGCCAGGGGAATCGGGGACGATCCGAGATCCGCACTGCCGGCACGACCGCCTTTCCCGCCTCCACGCGGGCGAGTTGCAGGAACGTCTCCAGGCCGCGCAGGACCCCAAGCGGATTGGCGGCGGTGACGCGGGCCTGCTTCGAGCTGACGTTGAGCTCGTACGATTCGTCCTCTCCCACCTCCTGGACGCCCTTCCCCGCGCCCGTGGCCTCGACGACCAACGTGGCCTTGGCCCCCGCGGGAGGGCCCGCGAGCGTGAGGCCCAGGGTCTCCAGGCGCGTGCGGGCGCGCGCGAGCGCCGCGTCGATGCGCGGATCGGCGGTGCCGACGGAGCCGAGGCTGAACCGGCGATCGAGGACGAGCTGTCCCGGCTGCCATTCCAGGCGGAGGGGAGCCGGCATGAGATCGTGGGTCACCGGCGCGGCGTCCGCGAGGACGGGCGCGGGGCTGGCGGCCGCGATCAAGGCCGACCCGGCGACGGTGAGCACGTTCGCCCTGAAATCCATCGTGCCGATCTCCTTCCCGCGTAGCGCGAAGCGCGTTGACAGCCTTTCGAGCCAGGAATACTCTCACAAGCTCCTAGCGTGCGGAAGCTCTCCCTCGGGTTCCTCGTCCTCGTCGCCAACAGCGCGTACCTGGCGTCCCACGCGGACGCGACGCTCTTCTACTTCGGAAGCGTCGTCCTCCACCTCCTGCTGGGCGTTCTCCTCGCCGCCGCAGCGGCCAGGGAGCTGCCGGGCTGGCGGGCGGGCGTGGCCGCGCCCGCTGGTCTGGGCGGGGCCGCTGCTGGTCCTGGCCGCGGTGTCGGGACTGGCCCTCGCCGTGGTGGGCGCGACGCGCGCGCACACCTGGCTGCTGCGCGCCCACATCGTCGTGTCGGCGCTGGGCGGCCTGCTCGTGCTGGCCTGGATGGCGGCCCGCGTCGCGCGTGGCGCGCACCCGGGAGGGCGCTGGGCCGAGGGTCTGGCCCTCGGCATCGTGGCCGTCGTGATCGTCGCGGCCGCGCTGGTGATCGTGAAGGAGCACCGGGACGCACCGGAGCGCTATCGCATCGCGAACCCGGCCCTGCCGCCGGACAGCATGGACGGCGAAGGCGGCGGCGCGAAGGGCCCGTTCTTCCCTTCCTCCGCGCAGACGAGCGTGGGTGGCACGATCCCGTCCAACTTCTTCATGACCAGCCACACCTGCGCCCGCTGCCACGAGGAGATCTACCAGCAGTGGTCCTCGTCCGCGCACCACTTCTCGTCCTTCAACAACCAGTGGTACCGGAAGTCGATCGAGTACATGCAGGAAGTAGTGGGTACGCAGCCCTCG
>QHVP01000462.1:0-2218 GCA_003222295.1 Acidobacteriota bacterium
TGCCCAGGGCCTCCTGCTGGAGCTGCGCGGGCTCTTCGAGGCCAAGGACGAGGAGGGCCGGCCCGTCGCGCCCAGCGATCGCGACCTGGGCCCGGTGCTGGCCGCGCTCGAGGGCGCGCTCGCGGACGTGCGCCGCGAGAGCGGCGGCCGCACCGCGTTCCTCGATACCGCGCGCCGCGTGGTCGGGGCGCCCGCCTCCGCGGCCCCCTCCGAGCCCCGTCTCGTCCTCGAGCCCTGAGCGGCGCATGATCCCGACGGGCGAAGTCGTCACCATGGTGACGGACTACCTGCTCGCCGTCACCGGCTTCGGCGCGGCCATGTGGCTCTGGAAGAGCGCGGATGGCGTCCCCGGCCGCTGGTGGGCGGTGGCTTTCGTGGCCACGGGCGTGGCCGCCGTCCTCGGAGGGACGTCGCACGGCTATGCGCCCGTGATCGACAAGCAGACTCACGGCCTCGTCTGGCGTCTCACCTACGTGACGGTCGGGATCGCGAACTTCTGCGTCCTTTACGGAGCGGCTCTCGCCGCCGTACCCCGGCGCCTCCTTCGCGCCACCGCGGTCGTGCTTCTCGCGCGGCTGCTCGCGGTCGCGTCGGCTTTGATCGTGGTCGCGCAGTTTCGCTACGTGCTCTACGACTACGCGTTCACGCTCGTGGGTCTCCTCGCCCTGGCCGCCGCCCTCGGCGCGCGGCGCCGGCCCGGTGCGGGATGGGTGGTGGCGGGAGTCGCCGCTTCCGCGATCGGGGCCATGGTCCAGCTCACCCGGGTCGGCCAGGGGCGGGTCCTCAACCACAACGACGCGTTCCACGTCGTGCAGGCGATCGGGATCGCGCTCTATGCGCGGGGCGGCCGGCAGCTCGGTCCGCGGCCTGCGTCTCGTTCACGTCTCATTCACGAAGCGGGCACGATCTTGTAGACCTCGCCGTCCTGGTCGACGATGTACACCTCGCCCTCGTCGTCCCGTCCGAACGCGGTTACCGCATTGACGCCGCGCCCGAGAGCGGCCGTCCAGTCGCGGCGATCCACCGCTTGACCGCCCTGCATGCGGAAGGACCGGATGAAGGCGGTGCAGTAGTCGGAATAGAAATAAGTCCCCGCATAGCCCGGCAACCGGCAGCCGCGATACACGACGCCGCCCGTGATCGAGCAGCCCTCGCTGTGCGTGTAATCGAGGACGGGCAGCGTCAGCCCAGTCTGATTGCAGCCACTCGGGGGGGCGAAGCAGCGGGTCCCTTCCATGATGTTCCAGCCGTAGTTCTCGCCTCCGCGGCGGGGCGCGGCCGCGAAGTCGACCTCCTCGACCGCGTTCTGGCCGACGTCGGCGATGAACAGATCGCCCGTCTCGCGGTCGAACGCGAACCGCCAGGGATTGCGCAGGCCGTAGGCCCAGATGGCGGGGAAGGCGCCCGCGCGCGCGACGAACGGGTTGTCGCTGGGCACCGCGAAGGGCGTGCCGGCGTCGACGTTCATGCGGAGAAGCTTGCCGAGCGGGGTGGACAGGTCCTGGCCGTTGCCCTGGGGGTCGCCGGCGGAGCCGCCGTCGCCCAGGCCCGCGTAGAGCATCCCGTCGTTGCCGAAGGCCAGGCCGCCGCCGTTGTGGTTGGCGAAGGGCTGGCGCACGAAGAGCAGCTCGCGCTCGGTGGCGGGATCGACGGCATCCGCGGCGGGCGGCGAGGCGCGAAACTCCGAGATGTGGGTGTCGCCGCTGCGGTCGGTGTAGTTGACGTAGAACCGGCCGTTGCTGGCGTACTGCGGGTGGAAGGCGAGGCCGAGCAGGCCCCGCTCGCCCCCCGTGCTGATCTTGGAGCTGATGTCGAGGAACGGCGTGCCCACCACCGCGCCCCCGCGCACGATGCGGATCCGGCCGCCCTGCTCGACCACGAAGGCGCGACTCCGCTCTCCGGCGGGCACCTGGAAATCGAGCGGGCTGGACAGCCCGCGCGCGAACAGCGTGTTCGTCAGCGTCGGCTGCCCACCGATGGGCGTGACCGAGCACCCGACCGGCGAAGTGGACGCGCTCGCCCCCGGCGTGGGCGTGCTCGACCCGTCGCTTCCGCAACCGGCGAGAGCGAGCGCAAGAGAGCCGACCAGGAGCGCGGCGCCCGCGCAGCGGGCGGCGCAGCGGTGGGGGGTTTCAGGGGGGGCTGCGAACGCGCGTCTCACCATGCAGGAGTGCTCCCCCTGAGATAAGACGCGAGCGACGCGCGACCCGGGAGCCGC
>QHVP01000462.1:2277-11721 GCA_003222295.1 Acidobacteriota bacterium
CCAGCCGACCACGAGCAGACCCAAGGCCCAGGCGACCGGGATGTGCCGTCCGACCGCGATGCTGGCGGCGGAAATCGCGAGCATCAGCACCGCGAGCACGGGGTCGAGAGTGAGGTAGTACGCGGTCGCGGCCAGGAGCAGCACCTCGGCCAGCGTGACTGCGTAGCCACCCAGGGTGAGCAGCGGCACCGCGCCCAGCAGCGCGAACAGGCTGAGCACGATGAGGGGAATGCCGACGTAGTGGCAGGCGCGATTGCCGGGCGTGCCGTGGAAGGCCGCGTAGTCGCTGAAATGGGCCTTGAGGATGGGGCTCATGGCGCGCCTCCGTGTTCGAGTATAGCGCCTGCCTCAGGCCTTGAGCTGCGGGACCTCGCCCTCGAGGAGGCGCGGGAGCTGGTCCGCGCGGAACTGCAGCCCGACGTAGAACGGCCCGAACTCCGCGTACCAGGCGCTGGCCTCGTCGAAGCGCATCTCGTAGATCAGCTTCTTGAAGACGATGGGATCGTCGGCGAAGAGGTCCACGCCCCATTCCCAGTCGTCGTAACCGATCGAGCCGGAGATGATCTGCGTGACCGCGCCCGCGTAGTGGCGGCCGATCGTGCCGTGGTCGCGCATCATGCGCCCGCGCTCTTCCATCGGCACCGCGTACCAGTTCTTCTGCTCGCCGCGCCGCTTGTTCATCGGATAGAAGCAGACGTGCCGGCGCGGAGGCACTTCCTGGAACAGGCGGCCGATCACCCGGCGGCGCTGCTCGTCCATCTCCGCGTCGAACGCCTTTTCGAACTCCGGCGAGCCCGCGGCGAGGCCCTTGTCCTTGAGCCGCCCGTGGATCTGCGCCGTCATTTCGTACATGCCGAGCTCGACGATCGAGACGTAAGAAGAGGTCGACTCGAGATAGGGAGCGATGGCCAGGCGTGACACGGCGAGCTGCGCGGCCTGCAGCGCCTCGAAGTCGCGGCGGAAGTGGATCAGCATCAGGTCGCCCTTGTGGCCGAGGAGGGTGGTGAGGGCGGTGGCTCCTTCCTCGCCGCGGGGCATGGTGGAAAGCCCGTCCACCGTGGACGCCGCGCGCTGGCGACGCTCGGCGTCGGGCAGCGCCCGCCAGGCCTCCCATCGGATCCGAAACATCTGGTGGAGGATGCTCCAGCCCTCCACCGTCTCGGGTACGCGGGGGTCGTGCATCACCATGGGTTCGATTCTAGGCCCGTAGCACCCTGAGTCACAAAGTTTTGCAGCGGCGCAAGTCGTGTGACTTGGAAAGCCCCGGCGGCGGGATCAGAATAGCGGTTTGAGACAGCACCCGCCGGCACTCATCTGGACGGCGACCGTGCTCCTCGGCGCCGGCGGCTGCACCAAGGCGACTCAGGGGGCAGCCGCTCCCGGCGGCGGCCGCACGATCTCGGTCAAGGTCGAGCCCGTCAGCGCCCGCGACGTGACCTACAAGATCCAGGCGGTGGGCAGCCTCGAGGCCGAGGAGATCGTGCAGGTGACGGCCGAGGTGGAAGGCGTGGTCACGGACGTGCGCTTCAACGAAGGGATGCGCGTCGGTCCACAGACCGTGCTCTTCCGCATCGACCCCGATCGCTACCGCCTGGAGGTGCAGCGCGCGGAAGCGAGCTTCCAGAAGGCGCTGGTGGACCGCCGCCGCGCCGAGCAGGACAAGCTGCGGCGCGAGCAGCTCGCCAAGGAGCAGCTCGTGGCCGCCGAGGAGCTGAACCGCTCGCGGGGCGAGGCCGACCGCCTGTCCGCGGAGGCCGACTTCGCCAAGGCGGCGCGGGACATCGCGCTGCAGAACCTCCGCCGGGCGGAGGTGCGCGCGCCCCACGGCGGGGTCATCAATACGAAGACGGTGGAGACGGGCCAGTTCGTGAAGACGGGGAACATCCTGGCCACGCTCGTGGACACCAGCCGGCTGCGCCTCCGCTTCAAGGTCTCGGAGGGCGAGTCCCTGCGCGCGCGGACGGGCCAGACCGTCACCTTCAAGGTCGCGGCCCTCGGCAACACGCCCTTCACTGGACAGATCTACCACGTGGGCGAAGTGGCGGATCCGGCCACGCGGCAGGTCGAGGTCCTGGCCTGGGTGAAGAACCCCGGCGTCCTCAAGCCCGGGTTCTTCGCGGAAGTGGACCTGGCCTCGGAGACGCGCGCCAACGCGGTGGTGGTGCCCGAGCGCGCGGTCCTGGCCAGCGAGCGCGGCTTCGTGGCTTTCGTCGTCGAAAGCAACAAGGCGCGCGTCCGGCCGCTCAAGCTCGGGATCCGCACCGGTGACGGCGGGGTCGAGATCCTGTCCGGCGTGACCGCCGGCGAGAAGGTCGTGGTGGAGGGATCGGACCGGCTCGCCGACGGCGTCGCCGTCCAGACGAGTCCCGCCGCCGGCACGCGCGCGTCCAGCAGCGCCGAGGCGCAGTAAGCCATGTCCGACGAGTCGCGACGGCCGGGAAGCGGCGAAGGAGAAGAGGAAGACCCCAAGAAGATCGCCACGGGCTCGACCCTCGCCGACATCTCCATTCGCAACCACGTCTTCGCCTGGATGCTGATGCTGGGCCTCATCGGATTCGGCCTCATCTGCTTCAACGGGTACGGCGGCGTGGTCAAGGGGCTCGGGGTGAGCCAGAACCCGGACGTGGACTTCCCGGTGGTCAGCGTCTCCCTGAGCTACGAGGGGGCCTCCCCGGAAATCATGGAGTCGGACGTCGTCGACCCCGTCGAGGACGCCATCACCTCCGTGGAGGGGGTCAAGGAGATCACCTCCACCTCGCGGCAGGGCTCGGCCAGCATCACCGTCGAGTTCGAGCTGTCGCGGAACATCGACCTCGCGCTGCAGGACGTGCAGACGCGGGTGGCCCAGGCCGCGCGCAACCTGCCCCGTGAGCTCGACCCGCCCATCATCAACAAGACCAACCCCGAGGACCAGCCCATCATGTGGCTGTCGCTCTCGGGCACGCGCTCGCCCACGTTCATGGCGGACTACGTCCGCAACGTCATCAAGCCCTCCCTGCAGACGATCGAAGGCGTGGGCGAGGTGTTCATCGGCGGCTACCGGCAGCGCTCCGTGCGCGTCTGGTTCGACGCCTCCCGCATGGAGGCGCAGGGCCTGACCGTCCAGGACGTCAACCGCGCGATCGAGAACGAGCACCTGGAGGTGCCGGCCGGGCGCATCGAGACCCCCGAGCGCGAGATGAACGTGCGCGCGGAGGGCGAGGCCATCAACGTCGCGGCCTTCCGGCAGATCGTGGTGGCCTTCCGCCAGGGCACGCCCGTCCGCCTCCAGGACGTGGCCGTGGTCGAGGACGGCCTGGAGGACCGGCGCCGCCTCGCCCGCAGCGACGGGGAGCCCTCGCTGGGCTTCGGCATCCGCAAGCTGCGCGGGGCCAACGCCGTCGAAGTGGGTGACCGGGCCCGGTCCCGGCTGGAAGAGCTGCGCCGCGACCTTCCCGAGGGCCTCACCCTCGGCGTGCGCTTCGACAGCACGACGTTCGTCAAGCACGCCATCAACGAGATCCTGTTCACGCTGCTCCTGGCGGCGGTGCTGACGGGCGTCGTGTGCTGGGTGTTCCTCGGCTCCTGGTCGAGCACCGTCAACGTCCTGCTCGCCATCCCCACGTCGATCCTCGGGACGTTCATCGTCATGTACTTCCTCGGGTTCACGCTGAACACGTTCACCGTGCTCGGCCTGACCCTGACCGTCGGGATCGTGGTGGACGACGCCATCATGGTCCTGGAGAACATCTACCGGCACCGCGAGCACGGGGAAGGGAAGATCAAGGCCGCTTCCGTCGGCGCGCGCGAGATCACCTTCGCGGCCGCCGCCGCCACCCTCGCCATCATCGCGATCTTCCTGCCCGTCGCGTTCATGAAGGGCATCATCGGGAAGTTCTTCTTCCAGTTCGGCGTCACCATCTCGGTGGCGGTCCTCATCTCGCTGCTGGAGGCGCTGACCCTGGCCCCGATGCGCTGCTCGCGCTTCCTGGAGGTGGGCGAGCGGCGCGGGCGGTTCGGGACGGCGGTGGACCGCGCGTTCGAACGGCTCTCCGCCGGCTATTCACGCGCGCTGCGGCCGGCGCTGCACCATCGCGCGGCCGTGCTCGGCGGCGCCGCCCTGTTCTTCATCCTTTCCCTCGGCATCATCGGCCTGCTCCGGCAGGAGTTCGTGCCCGCCGTGGACAGCAGCCGCTTCCAGATCCGCTTCCAGACCCCGGTCGGCGCCAGCCTCGACGTGACCGACGCCGCGCTTCGGGATTTCGAGACGTTCCTGGCCAGCCGCGGCGAGGTGGACGGCATATTCGCCTTCATCGGCGGGTTCGGCGGCGGCGACGTCAACACGGGGATGGCCATGGTGACCATGAAGGAGCCCCCCGACCGTCCGCGCGACCCCAAGCTCGGCCGGGCCCTCACGCAGCAGGAGTTCATGGACGTGGTGCGCCAGTTCGCGAGCACCAGGCCCGGGGTCCGCGCCGGCCTCATCGATCCCTCGCAGCAGGGCTTCAGCCCCACGCGCGGCGGCGGCTATCCCCTGGAGATCACGATCCGCGGCCGCGACTGGGACAAGCTCGCGGAGTACTCCAAGACGATCATGGAGGAGATGCGGCAGACGGGGCTCATCACCGACGTGGACAGCGACTACCAGGTCGGCATGCCCGAGGTGAAGGTGATCCCGGACCGCAACAAGGCCGCCGACCTCGGCATCTCCATGAGCGACATCGGCCAGACCGTCAACGCCGCGATCGGCGGCGTACGCGTGGGCAAGTTCAAGGAGGGAGGGCGTCGCTACGATATCCGCGTGCGCCTGCTCGCGGACCAGCGCTCCAAGCCGGAGGACATCCAGCGCCTCCTCGTGCGCACGCAGTCGGGCCAGCTCGTGCGCATGGGCGACATCGTGCGCATCGACCAGGCGCCCACGCTCCAGGCCATCACCCGCAAGAGCCGCGAGCGCGCCATCACCATCTTCGGCAACGTGGCCCGGGGCGCGTCGCAGAAGGACGCGCTCGCCAAGGGGATCGAGGTCGCGCGCGCCGCGCTGCCCGAGGGCTACCGGGCCACGCCGTCCGGCAGCAGCCAGGCCTTCAAGGAGTCGTTCTCGTCACTGGGCTTCGCGTTCACGATGGGCCTCATCGTCGCCTACATGGTGCTGGCCACGCAGTTCAACGCGTTCACGCACCCCTTCACGGTCCTGCTCGCGCTGCCCTTCAGCATCAGCGGCGCCCTGATGGCGCTGTGGCTCTCCGGCCAGAGCCTCAACGTCTACAGCATGCTGGGCCTGATCCTGCTCATGGGGATCGTCAAGAAGAACTCGATCCTGCTCGTCGATTTCACGAACCAGCTGCGCGACCAGGGGTACGAGCGCCACGAGGCCCTCTTCAAGGCCTGCCCGACCCGTCTGCGGCCCATCCTCATGACCTCCTTCGCGACCATCGCCGGCGCCATCCCTCCCGCCCTCGCCATCGGCCCCGGCGCGGAGCTTCAGCGGCCGATGGCCGTCTCCGTGGTGGGAGGGATGCTGCTGTCCACGCTGTTCACGCTCTTCGTCGTCCCCTCCGCGTACAGCCTGATCGACGACCTGGTGTCGTGGAACGAGGCGCGTCGCCGCGAAGGCGTGCCCCTGCGCTCGGGGCTGGGGGACCTCGTGCGCCGCATGAAGCACCGTCACGGGCCGCCCGCCGCTCCCGCGCCCCAGGCCTAGGCTCCTGCCCTGAGTCGCCTGCAGCGCGTCTGCGTCTATTGCGCCTCCAGCACGGAGGCGCATCCCGATCACTACGCGGCCGCGCGCACCCTCGGGCGCGTCCTCGCCGAGCACGGGATCACCATCGTCTACGGCGGGGGCTCCGTCGGCTCGATGGGAGCCCTGGCCGACGCCGCCCTGGCCGCGGGCGGGAAGCTCATCGGGATCCTGCCGAAGTTCATGAACGACCTCGAATGGGGCCACAAGAGCCTGACCGAGCTGCGCCTCGTCGACGACATGCACCACCGCAAGCGGATGATGATCGAGGAGTCGGACGCGGTGGTGGCCCTGCCCGGCGGGTCCGGCACCTTCGAGGAGCTGCTGGAGGCGATCACCTGGAAGCGCCTCGGCCTGTTCGTGAACCCGATCGTGATCGTGAACGTGCGCGGGTTCTACGATCCGCTGCGCGAGCTGCTCGACCGCGCCATCGCGGAGCGGTTCATGGACGCGCGCCACCGCGACATGTGGACGTTCGTGGACCGCCCCGAGGACGTGCTGGCCGCCATCCGCGCCGCCCCCCAATGGTCCGCGGAAGCGCGGGCCTTCGCGCGCCCGGGGGCGGGACCGAGAGGGTAGGAGAGCCGCCTCTCTCCATTGACACTCTCGGGCGGGGCGGCTAGTCTGACCGTTCCCTCATTCATGCGCGAGAGTCGCTTGCCCTAGCCGACATTCCAGCCGCCGTCGCGATCCGGTCGCGCCGGCGGCTTTTTCGTTTGCGGCCCACAGGAGAAGAATCGATGACGAGGAAGCTGGTTCCCGTACTGGTCGCATGCCTGGCTCTCACTGTGCTTGCGTCCCCGCCGCTGGCCCTGGCCCAGTCGCAGGCCGCGGGTGGCGCCATCGAAGGGACCGTCACCGACCAGTCCGGCGGCGTGCTGCCCGGCGTCACCGTGTCCATCCGCAACACGGCGACGGGGGTGACGCGTGAGACGACCACCGATGCCACCGGGCTCTACCGCGCGCCCCTGCTTCCCGTGGGTCCCTACGAGGTGACGGCCTCCCTGGCCGGCTTTTCCACCACCAAGCGCCCGAACCTGACCCTGAGCATCGGGCAGACCCTCACCGTGGACGTCGGCATGCAGGTGTCGGGAGCGCAGGAGGAAGTCACGGTCACCGCGGAGGCGCCCATCATCGAGCCCGCGCGGACCCACCAGGCCACCACGGTCGGGGCGGTGGCGGTGTCGAACCTGCCCGTGAACGGCCGCAACTTCATCGACTTCGCCCTCACCACGCCCGGCGTCACGCGCGACACGCGCAGCGGGGACATCAGCTTCGCCGGACAGCGCGGCGTGCTCAACAGCCTCGTGATCGACGGGGCGGACAACAACAACACCTTCTTCGGCCAGACCCTGGGCCGCACCGGCTCCGGCCGCGCCCCCTACCAGTTCAGCCAGGACGCGGTGGCCGAGTTCCAGGTCAACCGCAACGCCTACTCCGCGGAGTACGGACGCGCGGGCGGGGCCGTGATCAACGTGGTCACGAAGTCGGGCACCAACGACTTCCACGGCTCGGCCTTCGAGTTCTTCCGCGACAAGTCGCTCAACGCCAACACCTGGGCCAACAAGGTGCGCAACCCCATCACGTCCCGGCAGCCGTTCCGCATCCACCAGTTCGGTGGATCGGTGGGCGGCCCCATCCAGAAGGACAAGGCGTTCTTCTTCTTCTCCTACGACGGGCAGCGGCGCAACCTCCCGAACGCGATCACGCCCCTGACCGTCACCGTGCCCGCCGCCATCCTGAGCAGCAGCGACCCCGCGGTGCAGGCCGGCCTGAGCCTGGTGCGAGCCGCCAACGCGGACTACGTCCTCACCCGCGACCAGGACGTGTTCCTGGGCAAGGTCGACTACCAGATGAGCCCGAAGCACCGCCTGAGCGTTCGCTACAACCACCAGAACTTCACCGGCGGCAACAACGAAAGCACGGGCGCTACCAGCGCCCAGGAGCACACCGGGAACAGCCTGGTCCACACGCGCTCGCTCAACGCGGTCGTCTCGTCGGTGTTCAGCTCGACGTTCTACAACGAGCTGCGCGCGCAGTGGGGACGCGACCAGGAGCCGGGCGCGGCCAATACGAACAACCCCGAGGTCAACCTCCGCGAGGGCTCGGCCACCGTGCTCGTTTTCGGACGGAACTTCTTCAGCCCGCGCGAGACCACCATCAAGCGCTTCCAGGTCGCGGACGCCGTGACCTGGATCCGCGGCGCGCACTCCTTCAAGACCGGCTTCGACGTCAACTTCGACAACATCTTCAACTTCTTCCCCGGCAACTTCGGCGGCCGCTACTTCTTCACCTCCATCGCCAGCCTCGGGCGCGGCCTTCCCAACGGGACGGGCGAGAGCTACCAGCAGGCCTTCGCCGGCGTGGGCACGACCGGACCGGAGACCCACCCCGACCTCAAGGAGTACGCGGTCTTCCTGCAGGACGAGTGGAAGGCCTCGCGCAAGCTCACCCTGAGCCTCGGGGTGCGCTACGACCTGCAGGACATCGCGCAGCCCGACGTGCGCAACCCCGATGCCCAGCTGGCCGCCGCCAACATCGACACCAGCTTCATCCACGTCGACAAGAACGACTTCGCGCCGCGCCTCGGGATGTCCTACACCCCGAACCCGAAGACGGTGATCCGCGCCGGCTACGGGATTTTCTATGGCCGCACGCCGTCGATCATGATCGGCACTGCCCACAGCGGCAACGCCGTCAACGTCCAGACCATCACCTTCACGGGCGCGCTGGTGCCGAAGTACCCCGCCGTCTTCGCCACGATCCCCACCGGCTCCGCCTTGCCCCGACCATCGATCCAGTTCTTCGACCCCGCCTTCGAGAACCCCGAGGTGCATCAGGCCAGCGTCGGCCTGGAGCGCGCGCTCACGAACGACGTGGCGGTGGCGGTGAGCTACATGTTCGTGGCCGGCCGCAAGCTCGCCCTCTCCCGTGACTTCAACGTGGGCGACCCCGTCCCGACGGCGATCCCGATCCAGGGCGGCGGCAGCCTCACCGTCGATCGGTTCCCGACGCGGCCGTTCTCCAACTTCGACCGCGTCGTCCGCTTCGAGAGCACGGGCCGCTCGAACTACAACGGCGGCACGCTCGAGATCAAGAAGCGCTGGGGCGGACGGCTGCTCGCGAACCTCGCCTACACCCTCAGCACGGTCAAGGACAACAACCCCGACTCCGTCAACGTCGTCCTGGGTGGTGGGGACGACGCGCGGTTCCCGTCCAATCCCGTCAATCGCGACGCGGACTACGCCTACGGGCAGAACGACGTGCGCCACCGCCTCGTCCTGAGCGGCTACTGGAACATCGACTATTTCAAGGATTCGGGGACGGTCGCGAAGGTTCTCCTCAGCGACTGGTCGCTGAGCTGGATCGCGACCGCCTTCAGCGGCTACCCCTACTCCGAGCTGGTGACGAACGACCTCAACAACGACGGGAACCGCAACAACGACCTCGTGCCCGGCCGCCGCGACTCCCACCGCCTGCCCTGGACGAAGAACATCGACGCTCGCCTCTCGCGGCGCGTTCCCCTGGGCAAGCAGGTGAAGCTGGAGCTGATCGCCGAGGCCTTCAACCTCCTCAACACCACCAACGTCAGCGCGCGGAACCGGACGCTCTACAACTTCACGGGCGGCGTCCTGGTTCCCCAGACGAACCTGGCCAACGTGCGCTCGAACTTCGGCTTCGACAGCAGCACCCAGGTCAACTTCGAGGACACGCAGCGGATCGTGCAG
>QHVP01000060.1:0-14747 GCA_003222295.1 Acidobacteriota bacterium
GGCGGCGCCGCGTTGTCGTAGTCCCACAGATCGTGATGCACGGTCTGGAAGTGCCATACGACCTTTCCCGTGGAGGCGCGAAGGGCGACGATCGAGCTCGCGTACCGATTCTCGCCCTTGCGCATCCCGCCGAAGTAATCGGGCGCGGGAGAGGAGGTGGGCAGGAACACGAGGTCGCGCTCCGGATCGGCGGCGATCACCGACCACACGTTCGCCCCGCCGGTGCGGGCCGCGCTCCCTTCACGCCAGGTGGCATGGGCGGCCTCGCGCGCGTCCTGCGGGATGGGGTCGAACGTCCAGCGGAGGCCGCCCGTGCGCGCGTCGAAGCCGCGCACCTCTCCGCTGGCCGGGGCCAGGCGGCCGTTGTCGGCGATGGCGGAGCCCGTCACCACGATGTCGCCGACCACGGCCGCGGGCGACGTCATCTCGTAGGCCTGGAACTCGAACGGGGACACGCGCAGGCCGCGCCGCAGGTCCACCACCCCCTGCTCGCCGAAGTCCGCGCACGGCCGGCCGCTCCCCGCATCGAGCGCCAACAGGCGCGCGTCGATCGTCGCCACGAAGATGCGGCGACCGCAGACCGCGCCCGCGGCGGCACGGCCGTCCCGCCAATAGCTGACGCCGCGGCTCGCGAAGTCCCCATAGCCCCGCTCGGGATCGACGCCGGGGTCATGGCGCCACCGCTCACGTCCGGTGGCGGGGTCGAGCGCGATCGCGCGCCCGAGCGGCGTGCTGAGGTACATCGTTCCTTCGATCACGAGCGGCGTGGCCTCGAGCGCGGGTGGGCGGCCGCGGCGCGGCGTGACTCCGGCTTCGCCGGTATGGAAGGTCCAGGCCACCGCGAGGCGAGCCACATTCGCCCGGTCGATCTGGGTCAGCGGCGAGTGGCGCGATCCACCCGGATCGCGTCCGTAGGACGGCCAGTCCGACGGCGGAGGGGCGAGGGGACCGGCGGCGAGGGGAAGGATGAGGGCACACAGGGCGAGGGCGCGCATGGAGGCGCATCATGCCCGGAGGCGGAGCCGGCGTCTACGGCCGTTGCGCGGATTTGAGGGCCTGCCGGGTGCCGGCGATGACCTCACGCGCGCGGGCCTCGCCGCTGAGCACGCCGTTCCAGTCCTTCTGCTCGTAGGCCAGGAACACGACGCCGGCGGACTGGCGTGTGACCTTCATGAGGCTGAGGAGCTGGCCGACCTCTTCCTTCTCGAGGCCCGGCGCCGTGGCCGAGTAGAGCTTCTCGAGGTCGTTGATCTGCTTGTCGAGGTCCGTGTACACGACCTCCGCGCGCTCTTGCGCGTCGGAGCGGCGGACGAGCGCCTGCTTCTGGGCTTCGGTGGCCAGGGTGGTCGCCTCCTCCGCGACGCGGCGGGCTTCGCGCGGCTGCCCGTTGCGCACCAGCTCGCGGGCACGGTCGCGCTCGTGCTCGGCCTTCTGGAAGACGGGGAGGGAGGCGGCGCCGTAGCTGCGCGCCACGGTGAGGGCGCGGTCCGCCGTCTCGATGCACTGCTCCGGCCGCGGACCCATCACGCCCAGCTCGGTCAAGACCCGCGGAACCACCCACAGCACGGCCGAAGCCACGAGGGCGAAGATGGCGATGCGGCGCATCAGCCGCAAGGCACTCAGATGACGGTCCGGCCGACGCCTTTCGACCTGCGTGTCCATCGATGGGCCTTTACTGTAGTGGCCGGCGCCGGCCTGGGCAAACTCGCGCAAGCTCGCGTTGTTGCAAGCCACGTGCCTCTCTATAATCCCCAGAATGGCGAACTTCATGGGAGGCAGCGCTCCGGCCATGGCGAACCAGGTCGCGGAGGGGTTCATCCTCCTCAGCGCCAACAACCTGAAAGGGTTCGCACCCGGGGACCTCAACCTGCTGCGCACCGAGCTGGACAAGCTGCAGCGCGAGGCGCGGTCGGAAGTGCCCCCGGCGGACGACGCGCTCGCGAACCAGGGCCGCAATCGCCGCATCGCACGTCTGCAGTCGGCGATGCAGGTCGTGTCCCACAAGCTCACCGCTCGAAGCTGAGCGTGGCCCAGCCACCACGACGAGGTCGGCCGCCCTCATGAAGCTTCCCCTGTCGGCTCTGGTCGTCCTCGTCGGATACGTCGTCGGCATCACCGCTTTCGGCACCTGGCTGGGGCGGCGCGGCCGCTCCGTGCGCGACTACTTCCTGGCCGCGCGCAGCGTGCCCTGGTGGGCCATCGCCACCTGCATCGTCGCCACCGAGACGAGCACGCTCACGTTCGTGGGCGTCCCCGGCATCGCCTACCGTGGCAACTGGGCCTTCCTCCAGCTCGCGCTCGGCTACGTCGTCGGCCGGCTGCTCATCGCAGTCCTGTTCATCCCGGCCTATTTCCGAGGGGAGATTTACACCTCGTACGAGCTGCTCCAGCGCCGGTTCGGGGGCGCCGTACGCACCGTCTCGGCCGCGATCTTCCTCCTCTACCGCACACTCGGCGACGGTATCCGCCTGCACGCCGCGGCCCTCGTGCTCGCGGTCGCGGCCGGGATCCCGGAATGGTGGTGCATCGCCGTCCTGGGCGTGGCCATGATCCTCTACACGGAGGAGGGAGGAGTGGTCGCCACCATCTGGACGGACAGCATCCAGATGTTCGTGTACCTGGCGGGCGCGATCGTCTGCCTCGTCTTCGTGATCCACCGGCTGCCGGCGGGCGTGGGAGGCGCGCTCGCCGCCGCCTCCGCCGCCGGCAAGCTCGCGCTGTTCGACTTCTCGCTCGATTTCCGTGTGCCCTTCACGTTCTGGGCGGGACTCGTCGGCGGTTCATTCCTGACCCTCGCCACCCACGGCACCGATCACTATCTCGTCCAGAGGCTGCTCGTCGCACGCAGCCAGAAGGACGCCTCCGCGGGCCTGGTGCTGTCCGGATTCCTGGTGATGATGCAGTTCGCGCTGTTCCTCTTCCTCGGCACCCTCCTGTGGGCGCACTACGGGGGCCAGGTGTTCGCGCGGGGCGAGGAGGTGCTGCCCACCTTCGTCTCGCAACAACTGCCCGGCGGATGGACGGGCTTCATCCTGGCCGCGGTGGTGGCGGCGGCCCTCTCCCCCTCACTCAACTCGATGGCCTCCACCACCGTCCGCGACTTCTACCTGCCCTATGTGCGGCCGGGCGCCACCGAGGCGCAGCAGATGCGCGTGGGCCGCGCGTTCACCGTCATCTGGGGTCTCGCGCAGATCGCGGTCGCCGTCGCCGCGCAGAACATGACCTCCGCGCTCGAAGGCGGTCTGGCCGCCCTCAGCTACGCCTCGGGTCCCACGGTGGGCGCCTTCCTGCTGGGTGTCCTCTCGCGGCGCGCGAACTCGCTCGGCACGATGATCGGCATGATCGCGGGCCTTTCCGTCAGCTTGATCGCCGGGATGCTGGCGCCGTACGTCCTGCACACGCAAGGCGTGGCGTGGACGTGGAATGTGGCCGTGGGCGCGACGGCGACGTTCGCGGTGGGGATGATCCTCAGCACGGTTCGCCGCCGTCAGGCCGAGCGAAGCGCAGCCTGAGTTGTTGCTAGTACAGCAGTGACTTCTGCCGCGCCTTGCGGAAGGCCTCGATGGCGGGCAGGTCCGCGGCCACGATCGCGTCCACGGGATCGCCGCGGTCGATGGCGGCGCGCAACGCGCGCGTGCCGACCAGCCGGTCGATGGCGGCCCCCCCGCGCAGCCACTCGAACCCGGCCTGGCTCTTCAGGCCGACGAGAAGGCCGACGCCGAGCTTGTAGGGCGTGACCGCGGCCGCATCCTTGATGGCGATCCGGATCCCCGCGCAGGGCAGCCCCGCGTACTTGGGCTCCGGTGCGGCCGCGGAGGCCGCGGGAGTGAACGTCGCCGTCTCCAAGGTGAGGCCGGATGCGGGAAGCGACGGGATCACCGCCTCCGCCTTCAGCCAGGGGGCCCCGATCAGGAGAAACGGCGCATCCGTGCCCCGGCCCTCGGAGGCGTTGGTCCCCTCGAGAAGGGCGGTGCCCGGGTAGACGAGCGCGGCCTCCGCGGAGCGGAGGTTGGGCGAGGGCGAGACCCAGGCCCGTCCAGTGTCGGCCCAGGACATCGAGCGCCGCCAGCCCTTCATCGGCACGACGGTCAGGCGCGCCGGCTTGCTCAAGGAGGCGTTGACGAACTGCGCCATCTCGCCGGCGGTCAGGCCGTGGACGAGCGGCCCGGGCGCGGTGTTGACGAGGCTCTCCGGGACGGCGTCGCGCGGCTCGCTCTCCGGGCCCTCCACGCGCTCGCCGCCCAGGGGGTTCGGCCGGTCCAGCACCACGAACTCGATGCCGGCGTCCGCGGCCGCCCGCAGGGCGAGGATCATCGTGCTCACGTACGTGTAGAAGCGGACGCCGCCGTCCTGCAGGTCGAACACGAGGGCGTCGAGCCCCTTCAGGTCCTCCGGCGTCGGCTTGGTCTTTTCGCCGTAGAGGCTCACGACGGGCACGCGCGCGAGCGGATCGACGGTATCGCCGACCTTCTCTCCGGCCGCCGCCTTGCCCTGCGCGCCGTGCTCGGGGGCGAAGATCTTCTCGACGTCCACCCCGGCCACGCGCAGCACCTCGACCGCACGCCGGCCGTCGAAGGTGACGGAGGCGGCGTGGGCGATGAGCCCGATCTTCTTGCCCTTGAGCGGCCCGCCCTTCTCCGCCTCGATCTGCTCCAGGCCGACCTTGACCTGGACGGCCGGGGTCGCGCTCGGCTTGGCCTTGGGACTGGGCGAGGCCTGGCGAGCGGCGCCCGCGCCCGGTTGCTCGGGGCCGAGGGAATCTCCCCCACAGCTCCAGAAGGTCAGGAGGGCGATGGCCATCATCGCCGGCCCGGTACATACGCGGATCTTCATTTCTCGGCGAGCCCCCGCACGACCGCGTCGGCCACGGCGCGCCGGACCTCGCGGATCGCGTTGTTCTCCCGCGTCGGATGGACGCGGTTGGTGAGCAGGATGACGAAGAGGTTGCGGTCGGGATCCATCCACATCGACGTGCCCGTGAATCCCGTGTGACCGAACGAGCGTGGGCCGAAGAGCGACCCCGCCGAAGAATTCTCGCCCGGGGTGTCCCATCCGAGCGCACGGCTCGAGTCGGGCACGCCCGCGCGCTTCGTGAAGCGCTCCACCGTCTCCCGCGAGACGATGCGCTGGTGCTCGAAGACGCCGCCGTCGAGAAGCATCTGCGCGAAGCGGGCGAGGTCGGAAGCGGTGCTGAAGAGGCCGGCGTGCGGCGCGACACCGCCCAGGGCGGCCGCGTTCTCGTCGTGCACCTCGCCGCGCAGGACGTGGCCGCGCCAGGGATCGTTCTCGGTGGGGGCGATGCGCGGCCGCAGCTCGGGGCCGGGACGATAGGTCGTGTCCTTCATCCCCAGGGGCCCCAGCACGCGCGCGCGCGCGAAGGACTCGAGGTCCTGTCCGGCCACGCGCTCCAGGATCTCCCCCAGCAGGATGACGCCGAGGTCGCTGTAGACCGACTTCGCGCCCGGCTCGTAGACGAGGTCCATGGCGAGGATGCGCCGGAGGTACGCGTCCTTGCCCTTGAGCTCCTTGTACAGGGGCGCCCACCAGTCGATGCCGGACGAATGCGTGAGCAGGTGCCAGACCGTCACCTTGTCCTTGGCCCCCCCGCGAAACTCGGGCAGGAACGCGGAGACGGGCTTGTTGATGTCGAGCTTGCCCTCGTCCACCAGGATCATGGCCATGGTCGTCGTCACCACCACCTTGGTCAGGCTGGCCAGGTCGTACATCGTGTCCGCGCGCACCGGCGCCGCATCGTCGTCGTAGGAGAGGCGGCCGAAGGGCTGCAGGTGCGCGAGCACGCCGTCCTTGCCCACCGCCAGCACCGCGCCCGGGAACGCCCGCGCCGCGACCGCCGCCTCCACCACCCGATCGGCCTCGGCCATTCCGTCCGGCCGGAATCCGGAATCGGCGGGCGCGGCCGCGCGCAGCGTCATCTCGTGCCTCGGAATCTGCAGCCCGTCGCCGAATGCATAGAAGCCGGGAAGCGAGACCGGAACCTTCCCGCTCACAGGATACTCTCCGAAGACCGCCGCCATTGCCGCGCGCTGGCTCGAATCGGCCCCTCCGTACGCGCTCACGTAGGCGGAGACCGACGGCACCTGCCGGAGAAGGTACGGGCTGCCGAAGGAGATCAGGACCACCGGCCGCCCCGCCGCCTGCAGGTCGCGCAGCAGCCGCGCATGGCCCTCCGCCATGTCCGCGTTGCCCTTGTAGGCGCTGACGCGCACGAAAGCGGACGCGATCACGTGCGTGAAGCCGGGGGCGGCGGCGAGGATCCGGGCGGCCGTTTCCGGCGAGACTTCGGGCCCGAGCACGAAGGTCTGGGTCGCGATGCGGCGCGCGGCCAGCTCGGCTTCCGGGATGCCGGCGATCGCGTCGTTGCGCGCGTCGCTGGACAAGACGAGATGGAGGATGCGCAGCGGCTGCTCGGCGTGAAGGGGCAGGACCCCGCGGTCGTTGCGGAGGACCGTGATCGATCGGCGGGCCACCTCCAGGGCGTGCGCCACGTCCTCCGGCCGGTCCACCGCCTCCATCGCGGACGGGTCGACGAGGCGCTTGCGGTCGAGGCCGAGCCGCTCCTTCGCTTCCAGGATCCGCGTCACGGACTCGTCGATGCGCTCCTCCGTCAGGCGCCCCTGTCGCACCTCGCGCACGATGGCCTGGATGGCCACGTCCGGATCGGGAGGGAGGAGGATGAAGTCCGCGCCCGCGCGCACGGCGCGCACGGCCGCCTCGCCCGTCCAGGCCGCGCGCACCCCCTGCATCTCCATGGCGTCGGTGACCATGAGGCCCCGGAAGCCGAGGCCGCGGCGCAGCTCGCCCGCGATGGGCGCGGAGAGCGTGGCCGGCGCCCCCGTGGGATCGAGCGCGGGCACCGCGATGTGACCGAGCATGACGGCGTCGACGCCCGCGGCGATGGCGTCGCGAAAGGGGCGCAGCTCGACGCGATCCAGCCGCTCGCGGTCGCCGCTGAGCGTGGCGAGCTGGAGATGGCTGTCCGAGGCGGTGTCGCCGTGGCCTGGATAGTGCTTCACCGTCGCCAAGAGGCCCCCGGCGTGCGCTCCCCCGATGAACGCCGCCGTCATCCGGCCCACGAGCGCCGGATCCTCTCCGTACGAGCGCACGTTGATGATCGGGTTCGCGGGGTTGCTGTTGACGTCCGCCACGGGCGCGAACGCCCAGTGCACGCCCAGGGCGCGGCCTTCCCGCGCCGTCACCTCGCCGGTGAAGCGCGCGTCGTCCTCCGATCGCGTCGCCCCCACCGCCATCGCGCTGGGCAGCGGCACCACCCCGCGCCGGATGCGGAAGTTCATGCCGCGCTCCATGTCCGCGGCGATGAGCAGCGGCACGTCGGAGGCCTGCTGCAGGGCGTTGATCTGGGTGGGCAGCGATCCCACTTCCGACTCGAACACGACCACGCAGCCGACCTTGAGCCGCCGCACCTGGTCGAGGAGGGCCTGGAAGTCTTCCGAGCGCCGGTGCTGATAGAGGCCGAAGGCGCGCACGCCGATCATCTGCGCGACCTTCTGTTGGAGGGTGAGGCGCGCCAGGGTCCGGTGCGCCCAGCCGCGCGGCGCGGCCGTGGGCCTGGCGTCCACGCGCACGGGAGCGACGGCGTGGCCGCCGCCCAGCACGGCCAGAAGGGCAAGGGCGACCGGGGCGCGCTTCATCGATGATCCCGCGCGCCGAGGTCGGCCGCGGCCGGCACCCCGGCGGGGGCGGGGAACGCATCGGCGCGCAGCCGATCGAGGTCCGCGGCGGCGAACGACTCGTGCGAGAAGAGGACCACCCCGGAAGCGCCGGCGTCGCGCGCGGCGCGGATCTTCTCGATCACGCTGCCGACGGGCAGCCGCCACGCTCCCACGCCGGCCCAGACGCGGGCGGCGAGGCCCAGCTTCGCGCGTGCCTGCTCGACCTGGCTCCGGAAGATCTTCGTGTCGGGGGTGTAGGCCATGGGACAAACGGCGTCGAGGACGCCGCGCGCCATCCAGGAAGCCCACGGCTGGTAGTTGTGGTCGAGCGCCTGGGCCTGGTCCGGTACCACCGCCGCGGAGACGACGATGCCCGCACGCGCCTGCCGGGCCACCGCGCTGAGCCGGACGGCCAGGCCGTCGAGGGCGGCGCGCCGGTAGCTCCCCCAGCCCTCGGGATCGAGCGACGGTCCGGCCAGGAGGTCCCCGCCCCCGCGCGACGCGCGGAAGGCCTCGAGGGCCGCGCGCGACCAGTCGTACTCGGAGCTCGGATAGCGCACGAAGTCGAGGTGCAACCCGTCCACGGCATAGACGCGCACGAGCTCGGAGACGACCTGCTCGAGATGAGCCGCCGCCCCCGGAGCGGACGGGGACAGGTAAAGCCCTTCCGCATCGCTGGGGTCGCGATAGCGCGCGATCAGGGGGATGAGGCTCGCGGGCGGCGCGCCCAGCGCCTCCCGCGCCGCTTCCCTCGGGACCATGAGCCAATCGGGGTGGCGCACCGCGACGTGCCCAGGAGGCAGGGGCAGGCCGAAGTGCGCGGTGAGGAGCACGTTCACCCAGGCGTGCACCTGGAGGCCGCGCTGGCGGGCGCGCGCGAGCAGGCGCCCGAACGGATCGAAGTCCGCGGGCTGCCCCCGCAGGAGCTCGCTGCGCTCCACGACGCGCGATGCGTAGAAGGCATCCCCGCGGCCGCGCACCTGGACGAAGAGCGCATTGAACCCTGCCCGGGCGGCCCCGTCCACGACCTGATCGACGGATTCCGGGGTCAGGAGGCCCGTGCGCACGACCCACAGGCCGCGCATCTCCGGCGGGGGTGGGATCGATGGAAGGGCAGGCCCGGCAAGGAAGAGGGCGAGGAGGACGATCATCCGGTGCACGATCCTACCACGCGCCTCTTCAGCGGACGGCCGTCACCGTCATCCGCTCGACGCTGATCCCCTGCTCCGCCGGCTCCCCGCGGCGATTCCACGTCGGGGCGTCGAGGCGCACGCTCACCACGCCCTCCTTGTCCGGAGCGGCACGCAGGCGGAAGGGCGCGACCACACGCGACAACGTGAACCGCCTCTCCTGCCCGTCGGGAGTGGTGACGCGCACCACGGGCGCCTCGTGGGGCGAGGGCGCGGGCGAGCCCATCCAGAGCGTGATCTCGTAGGACGCCGCCGGCACGGTGGGACGCACGCGCAGCCAGGCACGGTGGCGCGTCCAGCGATGGTCGCGGAACGGGTTGGAGAATCCGCGCGCCGCGCCGTAGTCGCCCGCCCCCAGCCGGATCTCGTCCGCGACCGGAGGAGGCAGTTCCCGCCAGGCCACCTCGAGGGCCAACCAGGGGTCGACGTTCCACGACAGCGCGTTCGCCTCTTCGACCGCGGGTAGGACCTCTCCGGTCCGGCCCGCCGCGGCCAACAGCGTGGGACGCACCACCGTGGGCACCCACACGTGCCCCTTGCGGTCACGGGCCGTGTCGTAGGCGGCCAGCGCTCCGGCGGCGTCGCCCTGGCGGGCCAGGGCGCGCCCGTATCGGAGCCATGGGCGCGCGGAGACGGGATCCGCGCGCACGGCATCGTCCAGGTACCGCTTCGCCGCCGCGGGATCGCCCTTCTCCACGGCCCCGCGCATCGCGCGCAGCGGCGGCAACGAACGCAGGGCCCGTCCCGCGGGCGCGATATAGGGCGCGACCACCAGCGCCACCAGCGCTACTCCCAGGCCCAGGGCCAGGCGCACGCGCCCGCGCGAACCCGCGCCGCGCGCAAGCAGGGCCCAGCCACCGGCGGCGCCCGCCAGCGCGAAGGGCAGGAGCGTGCTCCGGTACCGGATCTCGTTGTGGAAGATGACGACCACCATCAGCAGGTAGTAGGCGGTCCAGGTGGCGAGGAGTCCCCGCGCCGGCGAGGGCCGGCCAGCGACCAGGAATACCGCGAAGAGCACGACCGCGGGCAGCACGATGAGGTCGTCGAGGACGAGCAGCGCCGCATGGCGCCACGCGGGCATCGGTTCCTCGACCACCAGGAGCAGCTGGAGGCCGTCCGGGCGGATCAGGTGAAGCAGGTTGCGCCAGGCCTTGGTGGCGAATGCTTCCGGCTGGCGCGCGATCCCGCGCCAGGCCATCCGCAGGGCCAGGTCGCGCTGCTGGGCCAGCGTCGGCTGCGAGCGGATGAGCGCCTCCTGGCGCACGCGCCGTTCGCCCTCCACGAACGTGTTGTCGTCGTAAAGGTTGTAAACCCCGTTGGTCTCCACGGGGATGAAGTCGCCCGTCACGATCGCGTTGCGGATCGTCCAGGGGACGACGGCGGCCGCGGCCGCGGCGCCGATCACGACCGCGCGCCGCAGGGCCGCACGGTCGCGTCCCAACTGCCAGCGCCACAGGCCGGCCAGCGGCACGAAGGCGGTGGTGACCGAGCGCGCGAGCGAGGAGAGCCCCAGGAGCAGGCCTCCACCGGCCGTCCTCCATTCGCCGCGGCGGTGCTCCACCTCCTCGATCAGCATCACGATACCGGCGAGGAGGAGGATGTTGCTGATGTTCTCCGTGAGCGTGGTCGTGCACTGCTCGATGGCATGGAAGTTCACGGCGTAGACGGCGCCGGCCCACCCGCCGCGCGGTCCCGCCACGCGCCGTCCGAGATGGCCGGTGAGGACCGCGGCCAACGCATCCAGGCCGATCTGGACGAGTTGGACGGCCAGGAGGTGGGGACCGAACACCGCCATGATCCCGGCCAGGAAGACGTAATACAGCGGGGCGATCGTCCACGGACCCAGCCACAAGTGCCAGGCATCGCTCGTCCACACGAAGCGCCAGGGATGCGGGTGCTCGAGGATGGCGAGCGCGCCATGAAAGTAGTTGTAGGGATGCGAGTAGAGGAGGGGCTCGTCCGCCCCGAAGAGGAACAGGAGGCGGGCGGCCACGGCCAGCAGCGCGGTTCCCGCCCACCATGGAATGCGGGCGGGCCGCGCGAGCATGGACATCGGGGCGGGGATGCTATCATGCCGGCTTGGAAATGCTGACGGCTCTTGGGCTAACGGGGACCCTGCTCGGCGCGCTCGCCCTTCCGGCACCGGCCGCTCCCTCACCGGCCGAGGCCCTGGCCCGCCGCATCGAGACCCGGCACCGCACGGTCCGCGACCTGACCGCCCGCTTCGTCCAGACCTACAGGTCGGGGGCGCTCGGCCGCGAGGTGGTCGAGAAGGGCGTCGTCTCGCTCAAGCCGCCCAGCCGGATGCGCTGGGAGTATCGCGATCCGGAGAAGAAGACGTTCGTGTCCGACGGCAAGACGTCCTACTTCTACGTGCCCGCCGACCGCCAGGTGATCCGCCGCGAGCAGTCCGACTCCCGCGACCTGCCCGCCTTGATCCTCTCCGGCCAGGCCGACATCGTCACCACCTTCGACGTCGCGCTCGAGACGGGTCCGGACGGCCTGCAGCGCCTCCGGCTCACGCCGAAGAAGCCCGAGCCCGAGATCGAGCACCTCTACGTCGACGTGGACGGCGCCGAGCGCATCCGCGCCATCCTCGTCGTCGACGTCCAGGGCAACCGCAGCCAGTTCGCCTTCGACGACATCCGCGAGAACGTGGGCCTCGACGATCGCCTCTTCCGCTTCGAGGTGCCGCGCGGGGTCGAGGTGATCGGGGGGTGAAGCGCCTTCACGTCCTGATCGCCCTCGTCCTGACCGGCTGCGCGACCTCCGCCGCCTTCCGGTCCGGAGAGCGCGCGGAGCGGCGTCAGGACTACGACCGCGCCGTGCTCGAGTACTCGAAGTCGGTGCAGGAGCATCCCGACAACCTCGACTACCGCAAGGGGCTGCAGCGCGCGCGGCTGCGCGCGTCCGAGGAGCACACGGTCGGGGGGCGCCGCCTGCTCAATCGCGGCCTCTACAAGGAAGCGCTGGACGAGTTCAAGCTCGCGCGCGACCTCAACCCCACCTCGTCCACGCTGCCCCGCGAGATCGAGGCGGTGGAGGCGCAGCGGAGGGCCAACGCGCCCGCGCCCTCCGTCGATCAGCTCAAGGACCGCACGCGCGAGCGCAGCCTGCCCGGGCTCGCTCTCGGCCCCGGCGCGCAGGAGCCGCTCGGCCTCTCCTTCCGAGGCGCGAGCCTGCGCGAGGTCTACCAGGCGCTGGGCAAGGCGGCCGGCGTCAACTTCGTCTTCGATCCCGAGTTCCGGGACCAGTCCATCACCATCGACCTGCGCGACGTGGGTTTCGAGCAAGCCCTCAACGCCATTGCCAACGTCGGCCATACGTTCCATCGCGTCCTCGACTCACGGGTGGTCATGGTCGTGCCGGACACGCCCAACAAGCGCCGCGACTACGAGCAGCAGGTGGTCAAGACGTTCTTCCTGTCCAACGCCGACCTGAAGGAGACGATCGACCTGCTGCGCATCGTGCTCGGGGCGCGCCGGGTGGCTCCCCTGCCCGGGGCCAACGCGCTCACCATCAACGACACGCCCGACAAGGTGGCGGCGGCGGAGCGCATCATCGACATCGTGGACAAGCAACGCGCGGAGGTCATGGTCGAGGTCGAGATCCTCGAGGTCAACCGCGGCAAGCTCAAGGAGTACGGGATCGAGATCACGTCGCCCCCCGGCGGCGGCGGCATCCTGGGCGCGATCTTCCCCGCGGAGACGATCACGGAGACGGTCCGAGACGTGGCCGGAAACCCGCTCTTCGACCGCACCCGCCCCATCACCGTCGACGACAACCCCTACAAGGCCTCGAACCTCCTCGTGACCGCGCTGCCCGGGGTCATCTACCGGCTGCTGCAGAGCGACACGTCCTCGCGCCTACTGGCCAACCCCCAGCTCCGCACGATGGAGGGCCAGACCGCGCAGGCCCGCTTCGGCGACCAGGTCCCCGTCCCGGTGACCGTGTTCTCGCCCATCGCCACCGGTGGGGTGGCCCAGCAGCCGGTGACGTCGTTCGAATACAAGAACGTGGGCGTCAACATCGACATCACGCCGCGCGTGCACCACGACGGCGAGGTCACGCTGGCCTTGAAGCTGGAGATCTCGCAGGTGGGCCCGCTCTTCCAGAACCTGCCCACCTTCAACAGCCGCACGGTCTCGAGCCAGATCCGGCTGAAGGATGGCGAGACCAACATCATCGCCGGCCTCATCAACGACTCCGAGCGGCACAGCCTGACCGGGATCCCCGGCATCGCCAGCCTGCCCATCCTCGGCCGCCTGTTCGCCCGCAACCACGACGAGACCGCGCAGACCGACATCGTGATGACCCTGACCCCGCACATCATCCGCCGCACGCAGTTCACGGAAGAGGACCTGCGGTCGTTCTCGGTGGGCGGCGAGACCTCGCCCCTGATCTTCGAGGTGCCGGCGATCCCGGCGCCCATGGCGACTCCCCCTCCCCGCCTGAGCGAGCCGCCGCGCATCGAGCCCATCCGCCCGCCGTCGCCGGTGCCGTCGCCCAGCCCGATCGGCTAGGAGCGTGTCCCCACCTCGATTGGACACGCTCCTAATGGGTCAGAACTATTGGGCGGTTGCTGAGGATGGAAAATCGGTTCCACCCATTAGGAGTCCGTCCCACCGTAATCCGGACGGACTCCTCTACGCTTTTACCGTCGCGGGTACGCGGTCGATCTTCACCTTGCTGATGCGGTTCTTCTCGACGTCCACGACCGTGAGCCGGTAGTCCCCCACCCCGACCACCTCGCCCCCGCGCGGCACCGCGCCCAGGCAGTCGAGCATGAAGCCGGCCACGGTGTCGAAGTCCTCGGATTCCGGGATCGGGATCGCGTAGCTGTTCCGCAGGTCGGCCGCGGACACCGTCCCGTCCACGACCAGGGAGCCGTCGCGGAGCTTCTCGACCGGGCGCTCCTCCCAGTCGTACTCGTCCTGGATCTCGCCCACGATCTCCTCGAGCAGGTCCTCCAGGGTCACCAGGCCGACCAGCGAGCCGTGCTCGTCGATGACGAGGGCGAGATGGGTGCGCCGCTTCTGCAGCTCCTTAAGGAGCTCGCCGACCTTCTTGCTCTCCGGCACGAAGTGGACGGGGTGCAGGATCTTGCGCAGGACCACCGGCTGGTGCTTCTCGAGCAGGCGCAGCGCGTCCTTGATGTAGACGACACCGACCATGTTGTCCGGGCTTCCGTCGTAGACGGGGATGCGGCTGAAGCCGCTCTCCACCATGAGCCGCCCGACGTCCTCGGGAGGGGTGGTCACGTCGAGGGCGAAGATCTTGGGCCGCGGCACCATGACCTTCTTGACCGGCGTCTCCGAGAACTCGAAGACGCTGTGGATCAGCTCTTCCTCCGTCTGGTCGAGCACGCCCTGCTCACGGCCTTCCTTGACCAGGTGCTTGATCTCCTCCTCCGAGACGAACGTGCGGTGGCCGATGTCACGGATGCGGAAGAGGAACAGGACGGCGCGCGTGGAGGTGGTGAGGAACGCGATCACGACCTTGGAGAAGCGGGCCAGCATGTCCAGCGGCCACGCCACCATCACCGCGACCGTGTCCGTGAAGCGGAGGGCCAGCGCCTTGGGCACCAGCTCCCCCAGGATCAGCTCGACGTAGACGATGGCGATGCCGACGACCAAGGTGGCTTCGAGGGCCGAAGGCACGAACCGGGCGCCGAGCGTGTGGTCGAGGATCGGCTCGAGGTACCGGCTGGCCAGATAGCCGCCCAGGACCCCGGCCAGGGTCCCCATCAGGGTGACCCCGATCTGGACCGTGGCCATGAAACGGTCCATGTTCTCCTGAAGATGTTTGACCCAGCGCGCCCCTCGGCTGCCCTCGCCGATGAGCTGCTCTACCCGGCTCCGGCGGA
>QHVP01000060.1:14858-22413 GCA_003222295.1 Acidobacteriota bacterium
TAGCAGATCGCCGTGATGCCGCGTCGTCCGCCTCGCCCCGCGTCTTGTCTCCCCCGGCCGTCTTTGATAGCGTGGGCGTTCCGGGCTCTAGACCCAAGTCTCAACGGGAGGAACACCTGTGTCCAACGGGGAATTCGACGTCACGGTGATTGGGACCGGTCCCGGTGGCTACGTGGCGGCCATCCGGGCCGCCCAGATGGGCCTCCGTACCGCCTGCGTCGAGCGCGATCCGGCGGGCCTGGGGGGCACCTGTCTCCTCCGCGGCTGCATCCCGACCAAGGCCCTCCTCCACACCGCCGACCTGTACGAGGAGTTCAAGCACGCCAAGGACTACGGCATCGTGGCCGAGAACCTCAGCCTCGACTTCAATGCGGTGATGAGCCGGAAGACGCGCATCGTCAACCGGCTGAGCAAGGGGATCGAGGGCTACCTGTTCAAGAAGAACAAGATCACGCTCTTCAGGGGTCAGGCGCGGCTGGAAGGTCCGGGCACCGTGGTGGTGAAGAGCGAGGCCGGCGACACGAAGATCAAGACGAAGAACGTGCTCCTCGCCACCGGTTCACGGCCGCGGACGCTGCCCGGGCTCGCCCTGGACGGCAAGCTGATCATCTCCTCCGACGAGATCCTGCAGATCCCCCAGATCCCCCGCTCCCTCGTCGTGATCGGAGCGGGCGCGGTGGGGATGGAGTTCGCGTCGGTGTTCGCGCGGTTTGGCAGCGCGGTGACGGTCATCGAGCTGCTCCCGCGGGTGTTGCCGCTCGAGGACGAGGAGATCTCGAACGAGGCGGGCAAGCTCCTGGCCAAGCAGATGACGATCCACACGGGCGCCAAGACGGAGGGGGCGCTGAAGACGACCCAGGGCGTCGAGGTGGCCTTCCGCGCCGCCGACGGCTCGGCCAAGAGCGTGACGGCCGACGTGCTCCTGGTCGCGGTCGGCCGCGGCCCGGTGACGGACGGGCTCGGTCTCGAGTCGACCAAGGTCCAGCTCGATCGCGGCTACATCAAGGTCAACGAGATGATGGCCACCGACGAGCCGGGCGTCTACGCGATCGGCGACGTGGTGACGGTCGGCGGCCGACCCCATCCCCAGCTCGCGCACGTGGCGTCCGCGGAGGGAATCGGGGTGGCGGAGCGGCTGGCCGGCAAGCAGGTCGAGCCCGTCAACTACGACCAGGTGCCCGGGGCCACCTACTGCATGCCGGAAGTCGCGAGCGTCGGCCTCACGGAGGCGGAGGCGAAGAAGCGCGGCTACGACGTGAAGGTCGGGCGCTTCAACTTCGGCAACATCGCGAAGCCGCGCATCATCGGCCAGGATTTCGGCCTGGTGAAGGTCGTCTCGGAGAGCAAGTACGACGAAGTCCTCGGCATCCACATGGTCGGGCCGCACGTGACGGACCTCATCTCGGAAGCGTGCGTGGCCCTCCGCCTCGAATCGACGGTCGAGGAGCTGATGCGCACGATCCACCCGCACCCGACCCTGCCCGAGGCGCTCATGCAGGCGGCGGAGGCCGTCTACGGCCATGCCATCGATGCTTAGGATGCACATGCGCGGTGACGGCAGATCGGCGACGAGTGGCCGGACTCAAACGACGGACAGCGAGCGAGCGGGATTCACTCCCGCGAGCGAGCGGGGGGTCTGGGGGGTGCGGCTCAGCACCCCCCAGCTCGAGGAATAACGCGAAATGACTGACGTCATCATGCCCCAGATGGGTGAGTCGATCGCCGAGGGCACGATCACCAAGTGGATGAAGAAGGTCGGCGATCGCGTCCAGCGCGACGAGCCGCTCTTCGAGATCTCGACGGACAAGGTGGACGCGGAGATCCCGGCGCCCGCTTCGGGCGTGCTCAAGGAGATCCGCGTCGAGCCGGGCGCGACCGTGCCCATCAACACCGTGGTCGCCATCATCGGCGAGGGCGACCTGGCGAGCGCGGCGCCGTCCGCGGCCGCGAGCACGAGTCCTCCTGCGGCCATGCCGCCGGGGTCGGCCGCGGCGCCCCCGAAAGCGCCTCCGCCAACCAGCGCGGACGGGACGCCGGCGCCATCCACTCCGGCCTCCACCGCGGCGTTCACGCCTCCGCCATCGAGCCCGGCCCCGTCGCCGGGGACTCCGTCGCCCGGCAGCGCCACATCGGCGCCGACATGGCCCTCGGCGCCGGCCGCGACCGCGCCGCCGAGCTCACGGCCGCAGCCGGCGACCACGCCCGCTCCAGCGCCCGCGCCGCCTTCCCCTCCGGCGCTCGAGAAGCCGCGCGCGGACATGACGCCCGACGAGCTGCGCCAAACGCGCTCGTCGCCCGTCGTTCGCAAGATCGCGGCCGAGCACAACGTCGACATACGCCAGGTCCCCGGAACCGGGATCGCCGGGCGCGTCACCAAGCAGGACATCCTCGGTCATATCGAAACGCGGCCCGGATCCGCCCCCGGCGTGCCGTCGGCCGGACCGGCGCCCCCCTCCAGCCCGGCGCCGAGCAGTCCCGCGCCGGCCGCCAGCGCGCCTTCCGCCGCGCCGACTCCGGGCGCCACGCCGCCGGCGCCGACGCCCGCGGCCCCACCGGCGGCGGCGCCGGAGCGCGCGGCGACCCCGACGTGGTCCTCGACGCCATCCACGCCCTTTGCGCCCGCGCCGGCCGCGCCCTCCGCGTCTGCCGCGCCTCCGGTGGCGAGCACGCCTTCACCCCCCGCGCCCGCCCCGCCGGCCGCGAAGCCGGCCTCAGGCACGGCCACCGCTCCCGCGCCGGCGCCCTTCGTCTCTGCGCACCACCCGGGCGAGCGCGTCGAGATCGTGCCGATGCTGCCGATCCGCAAGAAGACGGCCGAGCACATGGTGATGTCCAAGCGGATCTCCGCGCACGTCACGACCGTCTTCGAGATCGACATGTCGCGTGCGGCCCACCTCCGCCAGAAGTACAAGCAGCCGTATCAGGAGCGGAGCGGCGTCAAGCTCACCTACATGCCGTTCATCGTCAAGGCCACGGTGAACGCGCTCAAGGCCTTCCCGGTCCTCAACGCGTCCGTGGACGGCGACAACATCGTCTACAAGAAGGACCTCAACATCGGGATCGCGGTGGCCCTGGACTGGGGGCTCATCGTGCCCGTCCTCCGCAACGCGGACGAGAAGAACGTCCTCGGCCTGGCGCGGTCGATCAACGACCTCGCCGAGCGCGCGCGGGCCAAGCGCCTCAAGATCGAAGAGGTCCAGGGCGGCACCTTCACCATCACCAACCCCGGTGGGTTCGGGAGCCTCTTCGGCACGCCGATCATCAACCAGCCGCAGGTCGGCATCCTCGCGGTGGGGACGATCGAGAAGCGCGCGATCGTCCGCGACGACGCCATCGCGATCCGCACGATGGCCTACTTCGCCCTCAGCTTCGACCATCGCATCGTGGATGGCGCCGACGCCGACAGGTTCATGGCCCACCTCAAGAACGGCCTCCAGGAGTTCGACGAATCGGCGCTCTAAGGACGGCGGCGGGCGCGGTGCGGCCGCTGGAGGTGCGTCACCTCGGGCGCGTGCCGTACGCGCGAGGGCTCGAGCTGCAGGCGGGCCTCGTCGCGGAGCGGCAGGCCGGGCGCATCCCCGACACCCTCCTCCTCCTCGAGCACGATCCGGTCTTCACGCTCGGCCGCTACGCGCGTATGGAGCACGTCCTCCTGTCGCCGGATGCGCTCAAGGCGCAGGGCTTCGAGGTCTTCGAGACCGGACGCGGCGGCGACGTCACCTATCACGGGCCCGGCCAGGTCGTCGGCTATCCGATCCTCGACCTCTCCCCCGATCGCTGCGACGTCCATCGCTACGTGCGTGACCTCGAAGAGGTGATGATCCGGACCTGCGCGGACTACGGCATCGACGCCGGCCGGGTGGCGGGGATGACGGGGGCGTGGGTCGGCGACGAGAAGATCGGGGCCATCGGCGTGCGCATTGCGCGCTGGGTGACCTCGCACGGGTTCGCGCTCAACGTGTCCACGGATCTCGCGCCCTTCGGGATGATCGTGCCCTGCGGGATCCGCGGCCGCGGGGTCACCAGCCTGGAGCGGCGGCTTGCCCGCCCGGTGGCGGCGGAGGACGTGGCGGCGCGGCTGCCCCTCCACCTCGCTTCCGTGCTGGGGCGCGTGATCGCCGGCTGATGCCTCAGTGCTTGGCCGTGGCGTCCAACCGGTGGAGCTTGAGGGTCAGGGTCACGGCGCCGATGCGCTTGCCCGCGTCGAAGACGGGCACGCTCACCTGGATCGCGTACTTCCCGCTGCTGGCGTCGAAGGCAGGCTCCTCGACGAAAGCGTCGTGGCCCTCGAGATAGGTCTTCTGCCACTTGGGCTCGTCGCCCTGCCAGTAATCGCTGGTCTCGGCGATGCTGCAGACGAGGGTGCCCCGGTCGTTCATGACGAAGGCCTCCACCACCACCACGTCGGCCTTGACCAGCGCGCGCACCTTGTCCGAGCAGGGGGCCCGGACGATCGTCTGCCGCAGGGGATCACGCGGGTTCGCGATCCAGTAGGCGTCGCGGCGGCGGATCTGCTCCGGCGTCTCCGCGACGGCGTTGCTCGCCACCACGGCCGCGTGGATCGCGGGGTCGCGTCCGATGCTCTGAGCCAAGGCGACGCGCGCGTAGGCGGTCTCCTTGACGGCCGCGGCCGGCTCCGCCTGGCCCGACAGCGCCACGAGCGCGATCGCCGGCACCAGCATCATGGGATCCCCTCAGTCCTGTCCACGCCGGCTCTCCGAGAAGAGACGCGCGTTGCGCAGGGCGACGACGAGGAATTCGGCCAGCGTCTCCCCCACCGCGACCGCGTCCAGATCGAACGCGCCCGTGCGCTCGGTCTGGAAGTCGATGGCGCCGACGGCCTCGCCCCCGTCGAGCAGGGGGATCACCATCTCGGAATGCGTGCCCGGCACGTCGGGATGGTAGTCGGGATCCTTGGAGACGTCCGGGACCACCTGGGGGGCGCGCTTGCGGAGCGCGCGGCCGATCACACCCCCGGCCGGACCCTGGGCGCGGCCCGCGCTGCGGCGGCCGATCCCCGCCCGTCCGGCCCACCTCCCGACGAGGACGCCCTCGTCGTCGAGCACGACCACCGCGACGTAGGTGTGGTTCAGCCGGGCCTGGATCACCTCCGCCGCCTCCTGCATGAGGCGCTCGGCGTCGAGGATGGAGGCGATGCGATGCGCGACCGAGCTCAGCAGCGCGATCTGCTCCGCGCGATGCTGGCTCTGCCGCTCGGACTTGCGCAGGGCCTCGTTCGCGCGCTCCAGCTCGCGCGCCTTTTCCGCCGCCTGCGCCGCCTGGTCCTGCGTCTCCAGCAGCCGCCGGTGGTTTTCCTCTTCGCTGGCCCGGAGCAGCGCCTCCAGCCGGCGCGCCCCCAGCTCGGCCAGGGCCAGCACCGCTTCGCGGTCGTGGTCCGCGGAGTCGCCGCCGTCGGCCAGGGCGCCCAGGCAGCAGCGGTCGAGGCGCGACAAGGCCTGCGCCCGCCATTGCAGGCTCGATCCCGCCCGCGCGCGGCGCGCGCCCTCGCGGGCCTCCTCGTCCAGCAGCTCTTCCGCCTCCCCGATGCGCAGGCGCGCGAGGAGGATGTCCAGCTCCCGCTCGCAGGACTCGCGCAGGTCCCCCGTGCCCGGAGCCGCCGTGTCCGCGAGCGCGCGCAGCCAGGCCTCCAGGATGGCCGCCCGCCGTGACTCCAGCCGCGGCGCGGCCTTCTGGAGGGACACGGCCAGCGGCGTCACCGTCGGGTGCCCTCGCAGACGTGCGCGATGCCGCCGGTGAGCGGCTACCCGCGCACGCTCGTGAAGCCGGCCGCCTCCATCAGGGCGCCCAGCGCCGCCGGTGTCGCGAAGCTGGCCACCGACGCCGGAAGGTAGGCGTAGGCGCCGCGATCTCCGCTGATCCAGCCCCCGACGCGCGGCAGCACGTGGCGCGAGTAGGCGCCGAAGAGGACGCCGAACAGCCCGCGCGGGGTCGAGAACTCGAGGACCACGACGTTGCGGATCCCGAAGGCGACCAGCGCGCCGTCGAGGCTGCCCGCACGGACGGGCAGGCTCTGCGCGTCTCCGGCCACGAGCCCCGCGCGCGCGGTCAGATGCGCCCGCTCCAGCTTCGCCGAGGCCCGCGCGAGCATCGCGGTCGAGAGATCGAGGCCGACGCCCCGGCGGGTGGCGTCGCGTGTCAGCGCTTCGACCAGGAGATCGGCCGTGCCCGTGCACAGGTCGAGCACGCGCGCCCCGGGAGGAAGGCCCAGCGCGTCCACCGCGCGCCGCCGCCGGCGCACGTCGGTGCCCGCGGAGAGCAGGCGGTTGATGAAGTCGTACCGCGGCGCGATGCGGTCGAACATCGACCGCACGGCACGTGTCTCCGGCGCCCCCGGGGTGGGAGTGATGTTCGAGCGTCCGAGGGGAGGAACCACCGTCGTCATGTCGCTCCGCGCCGCGCCGTCAGCCTTGCGAAGCGGCGTCATTCTAAGGCGTGGCCGCGCCCTGTGCGAGCCGCAGGGCGAGGATGGTGAAGGCCAGGTAGCCCACGGCGATCCAGCCGTTCACCGCGAAAAAGGCGGCGTCGACGCGGGAGAGGTCGTCTGCCGACACGAGCGAGTGCTCGTAGACGAGGAGCGCCGCCACCGCCGCCACCCCGGCCAGGTAGACGGGATGGAGCGGCGCCCGCGCGTACAGCGCGGCCAGGAGGATCACGGCCGCGACGTGGAGGATGCGCGCGACGTTCAGGGCGCGACGGATGCCCAGGAGGGCGGGCAAGGAGCGCAGGCCCTCGCGCCGGTCGAACTCGACGTCCTGGCAGGAATAGATGGTGTCGAACCCGGCCACCCAGCAGAGGACGGCCAGCGCGAGCACGACGGGCGGGAGGTCGAACCGGCCGCGGACGGCCAGCCACGCGCCCACGGGCGCGATCGACAGGGCCAGGCCGAGGACGAGGTGCGAGAGCGAGGTGAAGCGCTTCGTATACGAGTATCCGAGCACCACGAGCAGGGCCACCGGCGAGAGTAGGAGGCAGAGCGGGTTGAGCATGGCCGCCGCCCCCACCAGGGCCAGCGCGGACAGAGAGACGAAGAGCCACACCTCGCGCCGCGAGAGCACGCCCCGCGGCAGCTCGCGGCCGGCCGTGCGCGGGTTGCGCGCGTCGATGGCCTGGTCGGCCAGGCGGTTGAATCCCATGGCCGCGCTGCGCGCGCCGATCATGGCCAGCACGATCCACGGCAGCTCCGGCCAGGGGACGCGCCCGCCCGCCGCCACCGCCGCCGAGGCCAGCGCGAACGGCAGCGCGAACACGGAGTGCGAGAACTTGATCATGCGGCCGTACACGATCGCCCGATCGACGAGAGTCCTCACTCGCGAACCCCGCGCAGCCGCGCCTCACCCGACAGGAGGAAGGCCAGCGGATCGGAGAGGGAGGGCGGGGCTTCCGTGAACGCGAAGGCGGCTTCCGCGCCCGCGGCGATCTGGCCGAGGCCGGGAAAGCCGAGCGCCTCCGCGCCGCTGCGCGTGGCCGTGCGCAGGAGCCACTCCGGCTCGAGAGACGGGAAGGCGCGATGCAGGGCCAGGACATCTTCCCAGAG
>QHVP01000463.1 GCA_003222295.1 Acidobacteriota bacterium
CACCGTCCACGCGCTCGCGGCGAACCGCCAGGGTCACCGTCCCCTTCGAGGTGAACTTGGACGCGTTGGAGAGGAGGTTCAGGAGGACCTGGCGGACGCGGGTCACGTCGGAATGCATGTCGCCCAGCTCGGGTCCCGCCTCCAGGGTGAGGGTGTTGCCGTTCTTCTCGATCAGGGGCTGGATCGTGCTCATCACGTCCTGGAGGAGGATCGGCACCTCGAAGGTCTCGGCGTGGATCGTCATCTTGCCCGCCTCGATCTTGGACAGGTCGAGGATGTCGTTGATCAGGCCGAGCAGGTGCTTGCCCGCGGAGTGGATCTTGACGAGGTCGGGGACGAGCTCCCGCTGCCCGCGCTCGGTCACCTCCTCCTGGAGCATCTCGCTGTAGCCGATGACCGCGTTGAGGGGCGTGCGCAGCTCGTGGCTCATGTTGGCCAGGAACGCGCTCTTGGTGCGGCTCACCTCCTCCGCCTTGTCGCGGGCCACGATCAGCGCCTCGTCACGGCGCTGGATCTGCCTCAGCATGCCGTTGAAGGCGTCGATGAGCCCGCCCAGCTCGTCCTGCCCGTGCTTGACCGCGCGCACGGAATAGTCCTCGGTCGAAGAGACGCCGTCCGCCACCTCCGCGAGGTGGAGGATCGGGTCGGACACCACCTTCTGGAGCCGTGACGAGAGCAGCCACGCCACCGCCGCCGCCCCGATCATGATCACGAAGATGGTCCCGGCGTAGCTGCGCAGCCGGTCGGTCAGCTCCTGCGTGTCGGAGACGAGGTACACGAAGCCGACCGGCTGTCCCTCCACATGGAGGGTGCGGCGCAGGACCAGGCCCTCCCGCCGGAACTCGGAGCCGTCGTCCGCGAAGGCGGGGGCGGTCTGCGGGGCGTCCTGGTCCCCTCGCACGTAGGATGCGAAGACCTGCCCGTCCTTCGTGAACAGGCGCGCGGACACGATGTGGGGTTGCGCGCGCAGGGTGCCCAGCACCTTGGTCGCCGGCTCCTGCTCGTTGAAGAGCATCTGGGCCGCGGTGTTGGAGTCGATGATGCGGGCCATGACGTTGAGGTCCTCGGCCATTCGGCGGCGGAGGGTCACGATGTCGAAGGTGAAGAAGGCGACCGCGGTGAGGAAGAACACCACGCTGGTGGTGGACAGGATGATCAGGGTCAGCTTGCGCCGGATCGACAGGTCGCTGAGCGCCTGCATCCAGCCGCGGCGAGGCCGGGTCGGGGGCTCCGCCGCCGGACGGGGAGGATACGGACGTGGCTGGAGCGCGGCGCTCAATGGCGGGCGCGCGAAGGATAGCCCCAATCCGCATGCGTTGTCGATGCGGGAAATGCGCTATCCTCCGTTGCTTCTGATGCCCGGCTCGCGACGAGTCGCCTCCGCCGCCGCGCGCTGCGCCCTCGCGCTGGCTGCCGTCCTGGGCACCTCCCTCCCCGGCCTCGACGCGGCCTCGGGCCCGGTCATCGTGCGCATGGGTGGACGCGGGGCGTCCAGCGCCTTGTCCGATGCCCTGGGTGAGAAGCTCCCCGCCGCTCGTATCGTCGAGCTCAGCGGCGACCTCCCGGCCGACACGGCCCGCATCTCGCGCGAGACGCGGGGCGTTTCCGTCCTCTTCGCCATCGGGCCGGACGCCACGGAAGCGGCGGGGGAGGCACGCGGCCCGGCCGTGGTCTCGTTGGGCGTGGCCAACCCGGCCCAGGTGAAGACGCCCGGCATCTACGTCTCGATGTACCCGAAGCTGGACCGCGTCTTCGACTATGTGAAGGGCGCCCTCAAGGCGACCAGGGTCGGCCTCGTCTTCTCGCCGGCCAAGAACCGGGAGATCGGGCTCCAGTTCCTCAAGGCGGGTTCCGCGCAGGGCGTCACCGTCGTGCCCGTGCCCATCGGCTCCTCCGGCGACCTCGTCCGCGAGATCAAGGGCGCCCTGCCGGACGTGGACGCGCTGCTCCTGGCCGTCGACCCCATCGTGTTCGAGCCGGCCAGCCTGGAGTTCGTCGTCCGAGAGGCACGGGCCGCGAGCAAGCCGACGGTGGGGTTCCTGGAGGGCCTCGCCCACCTGGGGGTAACGGTGAGCCTGGTGGCGCGGCCGGAGGAGGCGGCGGAGGCGGCGATCGCGGCCAGCGCGCAGCCGGTGCTCATCGGCAAGAAGCGTCTGGAGGTTGAAGGGATGGCGGTCGTGACGGCGAAGAAGGCCGGCGACGGCGCCGTTTCGGACGGGGAGGCGTCACGTGCGCGAACGAGGCCGTAAGGGCATGTGGCCGGCGTGCATCACGCTGGCGGCGCTGATCCTGGTGGGCGGAGCGCGCCCGGCTCTCGCGCAGGACTTCTTCGAGCAGGGAAAGGACTACTTCAAGAGCGAGACGATCGAAGGCGTCTCCAAGCACGCGGAGGCGCCGACGGAAACCCCCGCCACCGTCACCCTCGTCACCCGCGACGAGATCGAGCGCTACGGCTTCCGCACCGTGGCCGACGTCCTCAACTTCGCCTCCATGGGCAACTTCTCCCTGGGCGACCGCCGCTACGACCTGGCGGGCAGCCGCGGCCTGTTCCTGTTCGAGGACTTCAACACGCGCATCCTCGTCATGCTGAACGGGCATTCCCTCAACGAGCCCTGGTCCAACTTCGCGGACATCGGCCGCGCGATGCTGCTGCCGCTCGACCTCGTGGAACGGATCGAGATCGTGTACGGCCCTTCCTCCCTGCTCTACGGCGGCTACAGCCTCTACGGCATCGTCAACGTGATCACCCGCAACGGGTCCTCCATGCCGGGCGCGCGGGTGCGGCTGACCGGGGGATCGTGGGGAACGGGGGAGGCGGTCGGTTCCTGGGGAGCCTCCGGGACCTACGGCAGCGATCCCTTGATGAGCCGCGAATGGAACGTGCTGGCCGCGGCCGGTTACTACCGCAGCGACGGCGAGGACCTCGATCTCCCGCGCGTGGACGTCGGCTATCCGGTCGATCTCAAGGGTGGGACGATCTGGGGCGGGCCCCAGTCCGGGACGGACTTCGAGCGCGCGCCATTCCTGTTCCTGCAGGCGCGCCGGGGCGATTTCTCGCTGTTGGGGCGCGCCGGTTACCGGCGGCGCGGGACGCCGTTCGCGCCCTACGGCGCGATGTACGGCACCGGCGACCAGACCCTGCGCGACGAGAAGGAGTTCGTTGAGCTGCGCTGGGACCACTCCCTGAGGGGCGGGCTCAGCCTCTCCGCCCGCGGGTTCCACGACGTGTACCACTACCACGAGAGAGACCCCTACGCCGACGCGGTCACCTACCCGGGCCACCCAGGCTACCTCTTCGATCTCCGGTTGCGCGATCACGACACCGGGGGCGAGGTCCGCCTCACCTACCGCCGGGGCACGCACTTCCTCACCGGTGGCGGCGAGTACCGCTACCGGACGCTCGGCCAGGAGTCCAGCAACA
>QHVP01000464.1 GCA_003222295.1 Acidobacteriota bacterium
CTCTCGAACCTGCTCCTGGCCGCAGTCGCGGTCATGCCGAGCTTCCGCCTCGCCGCCGCCACCCTGCTCTGCCGCCATCTGTTTTCGCAGATGGACGTGCCCACTCGCCAGTCGTACACGATGGCCCTGGTGGCGCCGGACGAGCGCGCGCCCGCCGCCGGCCTCACCACCGCCGCACGCGGGCTCGCGCAGTCCGTGTCGCCCGCCCTGACCGGGATGGCCCTGGCCCACGCTGCCTTCGGCCTGCCCTTCTTCTTTGCCGGCGGCCTCAAGATCGTCTACGACCTCGCGCTCTTCGCGCGCTTCCGGCGGGTCGTGCTCGCGGTCGCCGTCGACGGACGCCCCGCGCGTTGACACCCTCGACAGGTGTCCCATAGCCTTCGGCGTGCCTCCGCCCGCGCTGGTCGACCTTCGCTCCGACACCGTCACCCGGCCCACGCCGGCCATGCGCCGCGCCATGGCCGAGGCCGAGGTCGGGGACGACGTGTACGGTGAGGACCCCACGGTCGTCCGCCTGCAGGACCAGGTGGCGGCGCGGCTCGGTTTCGAGGCCGCCTTGTGGGTGCCGACGGGCGTAATGGCGAACGAGATCGCCATCCGCATCCTGACCCGGCCCGGCCAGGAGGTCCTGGCCGAAGAGCGCAGCCACGTCGTGCAGTTCGAGCTGGCGGGGATGGCGGTGCTGTCGGGGGTGATGCCGCGCATCGCGCGTGCGGAGGACGGGCATCTCACCGCCGACGACATCCGCGCCGCCCGGCGTCCCGCCTCCTACATGCGATCGGACCTCGGCCTCGTGGTGCTGGAGAACACGCACAACTTCGCGGGCGGCACCGTGGCCGACGGCGCCCTCATGCGCGCGGCCATCGCCGCCGCCCACGACACGGGGGTGCCGGTGCACGTCGACGGCGCGCGACTGTGGAACGCCGCCGTCGCCCTCGGCGCGCCCCTGGCGTCGCTGGTCGCGGGCGCGGACCCGGCGATGGTGACCCTGTCGAAGGGCCTCTGCGCGCCCGCGGGCTCCGTCCTCGTGTCGTCGCGCGCTCGCATCGATGAGGCACGGCGGGTCCGCAAGCAGTTCGGGGGCGGGATGCGCCAGGTCGGGATCCTGGCCGCGGCGGGGCTGGTCGGGGTCGAGACCATGGTCGACCGCCTGGCCGAGGATCACGTGAACGCGGCCCTCCTCGCTCAGGCGCTGGCCGGATGCCCGGGGGTCCAGGTGCGGCCGGCGCGCACGAACATCGTGGTGGCGGAGCTCGCGCAGCGGTCCGCGCCGGACCTGGCGGCCGAGCTGGCGGGCCGGGGGGTCCTGGTTTCGGTCATGGACGCGCGGACCCTGCGTCTGGTCACCCACCACGACGTGAACGGCGAGGACTGCGCCCGCGCGGCGGGAGTGTTGTTGGAGGTCCTGGCTTAGGGCTGGCTTGTTAAGTCAGGGGGGGCACTCCCGCATCATCCGCGATGGGCGGTCGCGGCCCCCCCTGAACCCCCCTCGCGCGGCGCCGCCGCTACGCGACGCCGCCGCGCTCTGCGGTCGGTTGTCGCCGTGGCCGTTGTCCGTGTCTTCGTACACACGGAGACACGCATGCCTGACGACGCAACTCCGCGCCAATGCTCGATCCGCAGATTGGCAAGGCGCGTGCTGAGAGAGGCGAGCGGAGGATTCAATGCTGCTCGTCAAGTACGCTCTGCTCGTGGCGGGTGTCTTCGGTCTGGGCTGGAGTGCCGCCCTCGTCCTTCTCGACCTGCGGCGGCGGGAGGAAGAGCGGCGCCGACTCGCCGCGACACCTCCGGTCGACGGCCGCCTCCCCGAGCCACGGCCCCCGGTCCGATGGCGGCGCGCGCGGCGCGAGGCGGCGGCCAGCGTCCTCTTCCTCCTCTATGGCCTGAGCATCGTGGTCGTCCCGAGCGGGCGCGCCGGCGTTCGCGTGAGCCAGCTCTGGGGGACACGCCCGGGAGCGCTCTATCCCGGAGTTCACATGGTCAAGCCCCTGATCGAAGACGTCGTCCTCTACGACACCCGTGACCACCTCTGGCCGGTGGCGGTGGGGAAGACGGCGCCGGAGCCGCTGTCCGTCCAGTCCAAGGAGGGCCTGGCCGTGGGCCTCGCCGTCGGCGTCCGCTATCGCCTCGACCCGCAGCGGCTCGCCCACATCCATGCCGACCTGCCCCCCGACGTCGACGGCGACCTCGTGCCCGTGGTCGTGGCCAGCGCGTTTCGCGAAGTCGTGCCGAACTACATGGTCCGCGAGGTGTTCGCCACGCGCCGGGAGGAGGTCAGCGAGCGCGCCGCCGACATCATCGCGGCCAAGCTCGGCGAGGACGGCATCGTGGTGAAGGACGTCATGCTGCGCGACATCGTCCTGCCCGCGGAGTACGCGAAGGGCCTGGAGGCGCTGCTCACCAGGCAGCAGCAGGCGGAGCGGATGGTCTTCGACCTCGAGATCAAGCAGAAGGAGGTGCGCACGGCGGAGCTGGAGGCGGAGGCGGACCGGATCCGGCAGGTGAAGGCGGCGGAGGCGCTGGGCCAGGTCCGGGTGCTCCAGGCCAAGGCGGAGGCGGACGCCATGCAGCACACCCTGCCCCTCAAGGAGAAGCAGATCCAGCAGAGCCGTCTGGAGGCGGAGGCGCGCAAGGAGGCGACGCTCAAGAACGCGGAGGCGGCGGCGGAGGCCAAGGTCATCGACAGCAAGGCGGAAGTGCAGAAGCTGACGCTGATTGCGGGAGCGGACGCGCACCGCGTGCGCGTGATGGGCCAGGCGGAGTCCGAACGGATGAAGCTGGATTCCGACCTGCTGAAGGAGAACCCGCTCCTCATCCAGAAGATCGTGGCCGAGCGGCTCTCGGACAAGATGCAGATCATGATGGTGCCGACGGACGGGCGGAACTTCTTCGCGAACGACGTGTTCCGGAGCGCCTTCACGTTGCCGGCGGCCCCCGCCGAGGAGGCAGCGCCTCCCGCGCCCGCGCGCACGGCGGCGCGGCGGCGCTAGAAGCGCCGCTTCACCCATCACGGGGCCGAATGCTATCGTCCGCCCGTGCTCCGCCGCGATCTCGACACCCTGGCCCGCCGCGCGCATGACGTCGTGATCGTCGGGGGCGGGATCCATGGCGCAGCCGCCGCCTGGGAGGCGGCCTCGCGCGGGCTCAGCGTGGCCCTCCTGGAAGCGGACGATTTCGGCGCCGGCGCGTCCTGGAACAGCCTCAAGACGATCCACGGCGGCCTGCGCCATCTCCAGAGGCTCGACGTGGCCGGCCTGCGTGAATCGGCACGGGAGCGGCAGGCGTTCATGGCGATGGCGCCCGCGCTGGTGCGGCCGCTCGGCTTCCTCGCCCTGGCCTCCGGGCGCGGCCTGCACGGCCGCGCGGCCCTCGCCCTGGGCGTGACCGTGGCCGGCCTCCTGTCCCGCGACCTGCACCCCGTCGTGCCGCCTTCGGCGCGGAGGGCACGTGCGCTCGCATCGGCGGAGGTCCGATCGCTCGTCCCCGGCCTGGTCGATGGAGGGCGGGGCGGCGCGCTCTGGTGGGACGCGCAGGTGGACAGCAGCGAGCGCCTCGTGCTCGCGCTGCTGCACGCGGCCGCGGACGCGGGAGCGGTGGTCGCGAACCGGCTCACCGTCACGGGCGTCGTCCGAGAGGACGAGACGGTCACCGGTGTCGTCGCCCAGGACGGGCTGACCGGCGCCACCATCGAGGTCGGGGGCGCCACCGTCCTCAATACCGCGGGACTGGGCGTCGACGCGCTGACGCGGGCGGCGGGAGTGCCGCCGCCGAAGGTGACGTCGCTGCGCGCGGTCAACCTGGTCCTGCGCCGGGCGATCGCGCGGGACGTGGCCGTCGGCGTCCGCAGCGGCGGCCGGTACCTCTTCGCGGTGCCCTGGCGCGACCGCAGCATCCTTGGCACCGCCTACGCGCCCGTGACGACGCCGGCGCGGGAGCTGGCCGCCGACTTCCTGACCGAGGCGGCCCGGGCCTTTCCCTGGGCGCGGCTGGAGGCCGCCGACGTGTCGCTCGTTCACCAGGGCGTGGTGCCGGGCACCGGCAACGGCAGCGGCCTGGTGACGCGCTCACGCCTGATCGATCACGATCACGAGCACGGCGTGCCGGGCCTGCTCACGGTGGTGGCCGCGAAATACACGACCGCGCGCGCGGTCGCGGAGCAGGCGGTGGACGTGATCGAGGAGCGGCTGGAGCGCCCGCACGTCGCGAGCCGCACGGCCGTCGTCCCCCTGCCCGAAGCGCGCCTCCTCGAAGGCTCGTTGCGCGACCGCGCGCGCATCGCCGTGCAGAAGGAGATGGCGCTCTCGCTCGCCGATGCCGTGCTGCGCCGTCTCGACCTGGGCACGGCGGGCGAGCCGGCATCGGAAGACGTCGGCGTCGTCGCCTCCGTCATGGCCCACGAGTTCGGATGGGACCTGGCCCGCATCGGCACGGAACGGGCGGCGCTGGCCGGCTTCTACGCCGAGCGCCGATTGAGATAGGAAACCGATGCCACGCCTGCTCCTGCTGAGCAACTCGACGAACCACGGACAGGGCTATCTCGACCACGCCATGCCCGAGGTTCGCGCGCTACTGGTCGGGGTGAAGCGGCTGCTCTTCGTGCCGTTCGCGCTGCGCGACCGAGCGGCCTACGCGGCCAAGGCACGCGCCCGCTTCATGTCCGAGGGGATCGAGGTGGAGGCCCTCACCGCGGACGAGGGCGGCCGGCGCGCCGTCCAGTCCGCGGAAGCGGTCTTCGTCGGCGGAGGCAACACCTTCCGTCTCCTCAAGACGCTGCAGGAGGCCGCCCTGCTCGAGCCGCTGCGCGCGCGGGCCCGTGCGGGCCTGCCGTACCTGGGCGCCAGCGCGGGCATCAACATCGCCTGTCCCACGATCAAGACCACCAACGACATGCCGATCGTGCAGCCGGCCCGCTTCGAGGCCCTGGGCCTCGTCCCCTTCCAGATCAACCCGCACTACCTCGACCCCGATCCGGAGTCGCGCCACATGGGGGAGACGCGCGAGGACCGCATCCGCGAGTTCCTCGAGGAGAACGACGTGGCCGTAGTCGGCCTGCGCGAGGGGGCGTGGCTGCGCATCGAGGGGAAGGGCGGGCAGGTGGGGGGCGCGGCCGCGGCACGCGTCTTCCGCCGCGGGCGAGCGCCGGAGGAGCTCGCGCCCGGCGCATCGCTGGAATCGCTGCTCGTGGCGGGGGGCTGAGCCGGGGACGACCCGCGTCATTTGTCGCGGAATTCCTGCGCCCACTGCCAGCGGACCTTCACCGGTACGCCGTTCTTGCGCGCAGGCGTGAACTCCCAGCCGCGGATGGCCTCCAGCACGGCCGCGTTCAGGACCTCACCCGCGGATTCCACGACGTGCAGGTCCTGGGGTCGGCCCTTCTCGTCGACCAGGAACTCGACGCTGACCTTGCCGAGGTAATGGAACCGCTCCGCTGCCTTGGGATAGCCGGCGGCCTCACCCTTGATGCGGTGCGGGGGCGTGACCGTCGCGTCGATCGCGACCAGGTCCCCCTCCTTCACCGCCGGCGCGACCATCGGAGCCGATGTGGATGGGGCGGAACGATCCCGTTCGAGGCGCAACAAGACGTCGGCGAGCTGGCCCCAGCGTCCTTCCACCTCCTGCGTGGCGGGCGCGTAGCCGCGGCGCTCCAGCCGGACGGCGTGGCGTCCCGGCGCGAGGTCCAGCGATTCGAGCGGCGTCGTCCCCACGGGCTGGCCGTCGAGGCGCACGAGCGCGCCCTCGGGCTCGGAGCGCACGCGCAGCTTGGCCATGAGCGGCTCCATGACGAAGCGCAAGGGCAGGAGCGGCTCGCCGTTCCGGACCTCGAGCGTGAGGCCCGCCGGCGCGTAGCCCTCGCGGG
>QHVP01000465.1 GCA_003222295.1 Acidobacteriota bacterium
CGATACCTCCGGTAGTACTTGCCACGACCGGGGCCTGGCATCGCGGAGACGTCGTATTCCGGCAGAAGATCGTCGTCTGGCTCTTGCTTACTGGCCTTGCTCATAGAACTTTCGCTCACTCGGAGTAGCCGCCCGCGCGCTGATCAGACGAACTGCCTCACCCCGATCGGTATGGGCAACCACAAGGATACGCGCCGAGCTCACCGGTTGTCGGGTCCCGCGGCCAGGAACAGCTCGTACGCGGGGTTGTCCGACTCGCGGACGAAGGGGTAGCCCAGGCTGCGCAGGAAGGCCTGGAAGTCGGACTCCTCGCTCGACGGCACCTCGAACCCGGCCAGCACGCGGCCGTAGTCCGCCCCGTGGTTCCGGTAGTGGAACAGGCTG
>QHVP01000466.1 GCA_003222295.1 Acidobacteriota bacterium
GCGTCCTGCCGCGACGCGGTACGCAGGCCCACGAAGATGTGGGCCTTGTCGCGGCCGCTGAGGCGGTAGTTGAACTCCGTCACCACCCGCCGGCCCACGGCCGCGCAGAACTCGCGGAACGCGCCCGGACGCTCGGGGATGGTCACGCCGAGGACGGCCTCGCGCGCTTCTCCCAGCTCCGCGCGCTCGGCCACGAAGCGGAGCCGATCGAAGTTCATGTTGGCGCCACTGAGGATCGCCACCAGCCGCTCGTCGCGGCCGCCCTCGCGCGCGGCCCACGATTTCATCCCGGCCACGGACAGCGCCCCCGCCGGCTCCATCACGCTGCGGGTGTCGTCGAAGACGTCCTTGATGGCGGCGCACACCTCGTCGTTCGTGACGCGCACGACTTCGTCCACGTGCTCGCGCGCGATCGCGAACGTGCGCTCGCCCACTTCGCGCACGGCGACACCGTCGGCGAAGAGGCCGACGTGATCGAGGCGCACGCGCCGGCCCGCGGCCAGGGACTGATACATCGCGTCCGCCTCGAACGGCTCGACCCCGATGATGCGCACTCGCGGCAGCAGCGCCTTCAGATACCCGTCTGGTCGAGGAGCTCGAGCCCGATCGTGCCCTGTCCGGCGATGACGAGCGGGTCGTCGAACGGGTGCACCAGGGTCAGGCCGCCCTCCGCGGCCAGGGCCTCGGCGCGGGCCTGCGATTCCGCGTAGCTGTCGCCGGCCAGCACCACCTCCGCGCCCAGCTCGCGCACGGCCTCGATCTTGATCTCGGGGGTGGTCTGCGGCATGACGATCACGGCGCGGATCCCGAGGTGGCGGGCGGAGAACGCGACGCCCTGCGCGTGGTTGCCCGCACTCGCCGCCACCACGCCCCGCGCGCGTTCCTGCATGCTCAAGTGCGCGATGCGGTTGTGCGCGCCGCGGATCTTGTAGCTGAACACGGGCTGGAGGTCCTCGCGCTTCAGGAACACGGCGTGGCCGAGGCGGCGGGAGAGGCGCGCCGCCGGCTCCAGCGGCGTCTCCCGCGCAACGTCATAGACGCGGCTGGTGAGGACGTCGTGCAGCAGCCCGCGGCCGCTTCCTGTCTCCATTCGAAAGCTCCCCAAAAAGAAAAACCCCCGAGGCGTTTGGAACCTCGGGGGTCTCGGACCGACCTGGCCGCGCGGCCCTAGATCGGCGGACCTCCGCCGCTGCTAATGATGATGGCGATGGTGCGGTCGGCGGTCATCTGGCGGGCAGAGTAGACGCGGCCGCGCGGAGTGTCAAGCGCGCATAAGATGAGGGCCCATGGGCGCCGCCCCTCCGCGCTACCGGGCCGAGGACCTCGCCTCTTTCGCCACGCGCCTCTTCACGCGCCTGGGCCTGCCGGAGGACCGCGCCCGCGACACCGCGGAGGTCCTGGTCGAGTCCGACCTGCTCGGCCACACGACGCACGGCCTGGGCATGGCCCCGCGCTACCTCTCGAACCTGGACGAGGGCAGCATGGCGCGCGAGGGCGAGCCGGAGACCGTCGCCGACCACGGCGCCGCGGTCGTGTGGGACGGCCGCTACCTGCCCGGGCCCTGGGTCATGCGGCGCGCCATCGCGCTCGCGCGCGAACGGCTGCGCGCGCACCCGCAGGTCACGGTGGCCATCCGCCGCAGCCACCACATCGGCTGCCTGCAGGCGTACCTCAAGCCGGTGACGGACGACGGCCTCGTGATCGTCCTGACCTGCTCCGATCCCGCGGGCGCGGGCGTGGCCGCGCACGGAGGCGTGACGTCGGTGGTCACCCCGAATCCGCTCGCCGCGGGCCTGCCCACCGAGGGCGAGCCCATCCTGTTCGACATCAGCATGTCCACCACCACGAACGCGATGACCAAGCGCGTCGCGGACGAGGGCGGGCGGCTGCCCGGCAAGTGGCTCGTGGACGCGGACGGCCACGCCACCGACGATCCTGCGGTTCTCTTCGCCCGGGAACGCCGCGGGGCGATCCTCCCCCTGGGCGGCCTCGAGCTCGGCCACAAGGGATTCGCCCTGGCCCTCCTCGTGGAGGCCCTGACCTCCGGGCTCGCCGGACACGGCCGCGCGGACAAGCCGGAGGAATGGGGCGCGTCCGTGTACCTGCAGCTCATCGACCCCGATCGCTTCGCGGGCCGGGCCGCCTTCCGCCGCCAGATGTCGGCCATGGCGGACGCGGCCCGGGCCTCGGCCACCGCGCCCGGCGCCCCGCCCGTGCGCCTGCCGGGACACGCGGCCCTGCAGCGGCGGGCGCGTCAGCTCGCGAGCGGCGTGGAGCTGTACCCGACGATCCTGTCCGCGCTGGAACCGTGGGCGCGCAAGCTCGACGTCGCGATGCCGCGGACCATCTAGTTTCCGCGAGAACGGCCGCGAGTCCTTGAAGGAAACGAGACCACACGATCGTCGTCACCGGCTCGGGACCTAGGTCTGTTTGGCGACGATTTGATTGTACTTGATTTGAGTACGATAGTTCGCCTCGGCAAGAGGCGCCGGACCATGGAGACCCTCCCGACCCTCAACCGCGTCTCTGGAGGCTCCCCGCGGGCGATTATGGCGGCGGCACGGTCCTCTTGGAGCGAGGCTCGGACGAGGACGGAGATCGTACGCGATCTGAGTACAATCATTTGCCCGCGCGAGACACCTGTCCCACAGACCGCCGGCTTTCGGGCGTACTCGTTCCAGAACGAGTCGCTTCAACCGATACTTGAAGTCGCCTCGCCGAAGGGCGCAGCCGCCGCAGGCGGCGTCAAGGACGGTGCCGGATCAGCGGGCGGCGGCCCAGGCCAGTCCGTCCGCCGCCGCCCCCGCGTCGATGAGCCGGTCCACCTTCCAGGTCGCGGTGTCGATGGCCGCGACCTTCCTGCTCGCGTCGCAGGAGACGTAGGCCATCTTGCCGTCCGGGCGCACCACGATCTCCTGTGGCGCTGCCGGCACGTCGATCGTCTGCGCGAGCTGCATCGTCTTGAGATCGAGCACCGCGACCTTGTTGGCGCCGAGGATCGTGATGAGCAGGAACTTGCCGTCCGGCGTGGGCGCGGTGCCATAGGCCTTGTCGGGAAGCGTGACCCACTGCTTGACCGCACCCGCGGCAGCGTCGATCACGGCCAGGCGCGGCTGCGTCTGGTCCGCGGTGAAGATCCACTTGTCGTCCACGGACAGTGCGATTCGCTGTGCGTACGACGAGACGGGAATGACCTTCAGGACCTTCTTCGCCTTGACGTCGATCACGCTCACCGTGCCCACGTGCACGTTCGACGTGTACGCGCGCGCGCCGTCGCGCGACAGCGCGACCATGTGCGACTCCGGCTGCCCGGTGGGGATGCGGTCCACGATGGCGTGCGTCCTGGGGTCGATCACCGTGATCGTGTTGCTGATCTCGGTGGTGACGTAGAGCCGCCCGTCCGCCCCGAACATCGGGCAGTGCGGGCGCTCCGGCCCGCCGAAGTCGATGGTCTTGACGAGCTTCCGCGAGGCGATGTCGATGACGTCCATCGTGCGCCCGTCGCTGCCCGGCTTGCCCACGCCGGAATCGCCGTAGATGGGCACGTAGGCGGTACGCCCGTCCGGCGAGGCGATGACCTCGTGGCCGGTGACCCCGCTCTCCGCGATGGTGGCGATCTGCCTGCCCGCGACGGGGTCGATGATCCCGAGCGTGTGCTCGCCCTTGTTCGCGACGAGGAGCAGCCCGCCCGATCGTCCGTCCGCGGCCTCGGTCATGGGCGAGCCTCCTTCGGCGGTGAGGGCGAGAGCGGCCAAGAGCACGGCGCCACGGCGCAGCATGATTGCCTACTTTCTTCGCGTGTACGTGATGCGCAACGCGGTGACGTCCTTGCCGTCAGGCCCGTTGAGGGTCATGGTGAAGACGCGCGTGGCCGGGTCCTTCCAGACCGTGACCGTCTTGATCTTGGTGGGCTGGCCCGCGTAGTCGAGGCCGTCGATCCATCCCTTGAACGTCCGCGTCGCGGCGTCGTAGTCGCTCTCGCCGAGCGCGAGGGTGGGGGTCATCGAGTCGACCCAGGTCGAGACGTACTTCTTCTTGGCCGGGTCGTAGCCCAGGGTGCCGTGGCCGGTGAACGGCTGGCCCATCATGTCCGTCTTGAAGTCGGAGACGAGCCAGAAGTCGCCGACCATCGTGCCCGTCTCCGTGCCCTTGGAGAGGACGGGCGGCTGGCCGGGGGCCATGAACGACTCCACCGTCGCGTCCCAGGTGCCCGCCTGCTCCTTGAGGACCGCGTGCTCGGGGCCGGGCTTGGGCGGAGCGGGCTGAGCGAACGCGACGCTGGCGCCCGCGAGCAGCGCGCCCGCGGCCAGGAACCTGCGTGTGGACTTCATGCGGACCTCCAAGGTGACGTCGATTCTGTCACACCTGTCCGCGGCGGGGGGTAGGCAGGCGCGCGCACCCCGTGGTGCACCTTCGTGAGCGGCGCTCCTCTCCGGTGACGACGTCCACGACGTGGATGCCGAAGCCCTTGCCCCAGTTCGTCGAGAACATCACATGCATCTCCAGCCCTCCGCGACGCGGGGCCGGACGACGCGGCTCGCGATCTCGGTCAGGCGCGTCACCAGCTGCGCGAGCATCGTCTCGTCCCTGCAGGTCCCGATGATCGCACCGCCGGAGCCCGCGAACTTCGCGCTGGCCCCACAGGCGCGAGCCACCTCGACCATCTGCACCTGCCAGGCGGGCAGGTCGTAGATCGTGCGCCGCAGGTCGAAGTTCTCGTTCATGAGCGCGTCCAGCCGGGCCGCGTCCCGCTCGAGGAGCGCCGTCCGCGCCTGCGCGGCCAGGCGCGCGAAGCCGCGCATGGCCTCGACCACCTTCGGCTCGCCGCGGTCGAAGCGCCCGCGGATGTCGTTGTGGAAGACCTCGGTCGGCTCGCTGAGATGATCGCTGTAGGCGAGGTAGAGTGGG
>QHVP01000467.1:0-3391 GCA_003222295.1 Acidobacteriota bacterium
GGTCCATCGCCCGCCGGACGAGGTCGGCGTGGGCGAGCACGCGGTCACGCTCGCCGGGATCGAGCCACACTCCGCTCCGGCAACACCGGCCGACGCAACGCCCCGTGTCGCAGCCCGCGGCGAAGCGCTCGTCGAGCAGGGAGGGAGCCACGCGCAGGGCGCGGCCACCCACGCTCACGCGGGGACCGCGGCCCGGCGTGCGCCACGCTGGCGGGCGCGCGGGTCCTGGGTCGTGAACGCGAGATCCAGGATGCGGGCGATGAGCTCTGGGTAGCTCCAGCCCGCGCCCGCGGCCTGGCGGACGAGGCCGGTGCCGGGCGACAGATCGGCGTTGGGGTTCACGTCGATGACGTAGAGGCGGCCGCGCTCGCCCAGGCGGAGGTCGATGCGCGCGTAGCCGCAGCCTTCGACCGCGGCCCAGGCGGCCTGGGCGACCCGGGCCAGCCGCGCCGAGAGGCGCGCCTCGTCCGCGCCGAGCAGGCGCGGCATCGTCCCCCGGTCGTACACGCTGCCCGTTTCCCATTTCGCGGCGTAGGTCACGACGCGGGGCAGCCCTGGGGGCAGCAAGGCGAAGTCGATCTCGGAATGAGGAAGCACGCGATCCCCCACGATCGCCACGTTGATCTCGCGGCCGTCCACGAAGCGCTGGACGAGCAGGCGCTCCCAGGTCTGGTGCCCGCGCGCGCAGGCCGCCTCCAGCTCCGCGCGGGAGTGGACCACGGACCCCGCGTCGATGCCGAGCGACGCGTCCTCGGCCACGGGTTTCACGATCGCGGGATACCGGCGCCAGGCCAGGGGCGTACCCGCGCGGGACACCGCCCAATCCGGAACCGCGATGCCCTGGGCGCGCAGGTGCGCGTTGACCACGTCCTTGCGCGAGCAGAGGCCGAGGGTGAAGGCGCGCGCGCCGGTCATGGGCAGGCCGAGCAGCTCGACCACCGACGCGGGGAGCGCCTCTTCCGACCCTTGTCCCCCCAGCCCCTCGCAGAGATTGAAGACGACGTCGAAGCCACCGTCGCGCAAGGACGCGAGCCACGAGGACGGATCGCCCGCGAACTCCAGGACCACGGGCTCGAAGCCCAGGCCGGCGAGGGCGTCGCAGATGGCGGCGAGGCCGCCCGGCGCCGAGGACTCCAGGTGCTCCTGCATCTCCGCGACGGCGTCGGCGATGACCGCAACCCGCTGGCGGCGGGCGCCGAGGCTAGAGGACGAGCCCATGGCGAGCCGCCCCGGCTCGCAGCACCCCGAGGATCATCTCCTGGTAGTCGAGGCCGGCGACGCGGGCGGCCTTGGGCAGACAGGAGTTCATGGCCGGGTCCGGATGGATCCCGGGAAGGGGATTGACCTCGAGGATGTGCGGCACCCCGCGCTCGTCACAGCGGAGATCGATGCGCGCCCAGTCACGGCAGCGCAGCACGTGGTAGGCCGCCAGCGCCGTCTGCTCGATCTGGGCCGCGAGCGCGGACGAGACCGGGGCCGGGCAGCGGAAGATGTCGAGGGGCGCGTCCGGCTTGTCCCAGACCCACTTCGCCTCGTACGAGTAGATCGGGAGTGCGTCCTTGGGCAGGGCGTCGAAGTTGACCTCGACGATTGGCAGGGCGTGGGCCTCCGAACCGTTGCCCGATGGCGGGCTGACCGTATCGCGCGCGCACGCCCGTGATCTCCCTCCGCGCCTCCTCCGCCGACGTGCAGTACGACGCGCGCGTGATCCCCATGCTCGAGCCCTCGTGCACGGGCTTCACGATCGCGGGCCAGGCGGCAAAACCGTCCAGCTCCTCCGCTCCCCCGACGACGGAGAAAGGCGCGGTCGCGATCCCGTGATGGGCGAGGACCTCCTTCGTCCGTCCCTTGTCCAGGCAGAGGGACATGGTCAGGGAATCGCTGCCCGTGTACGGTGTGGACCAGAACTCGCAGATGGCCGGCACGTGGGCCTCGCGATTGGGCCCGCTCAGCCCCTCCGCGATGTTGAAGACGATGTCGGGGCGGACGTCATGGAGCCGCATGGGGAGATCGCCGGTGGCTTCGACCCGTACGACTTCGCCCACGCGGGAGAGGGCGGCGTCGACGGCGGCGATCGTCTCCTCCTCGTCCCACTCCGCGTATCGGTCCCCGGCGTCGGACGCCGGCGCTCCCGGTTTCACGTTGAAGGTGAAGGCGATCCTCATCGATTGCGGCCGATCATAGGGGCACCGGACCGGCAATGGAAGCGGAGGCATCACAGAGCGCGGCCAGGCGGGCCTGCGCCGCCCACCCGTCCCCGCCGGTTCTAGGGTTTCCCTAGGTCCTGCCTTCCCGGCCGAACGAAGGCGCGCCCACTCCGTTGTTACCTGCGACGTCGGCGAACCTCGGGTTCGCCGCTCTTGGAAGGAGATCCGTCATGAACAGGAAATCACGAACCAGCCGCGCCGCCGTGGCCGTACTCGCCGCCCTGATGGCCATCGTGCTCATCGGCTGCAGCAGGAGCGGACCCTCGACCACCGGTCCCAGCGCCGTGGCCCCGGGCTCCGCGTCGATGGTCGTCCTCAGCCGGACCCTCGACGAGGTGGAGCCGGGAGGCCAGCGCATCATCGATTTCAGCCTGCCCCATCGCGGCACCCTCGCGCTCACGGTGCGCTGGAACGACCCGACGAATACCGTCATCGCCGTCCTCACCAGCACCCGCTGCCGCGACTTCCGCAGCGCGGGCGCGGACTGCCCAGCCCGGCGGTCGATCGAGCGCCAGGGTAAGGAAGGTCGCGAGCAGGTCATCGACGACCCGGACGCGGCCGGCGCGTATCAGCTCCTCGTCGAGAACGAGGGCCCGGGCGTGGAATCGATCCGCGTCTCGGCGGAGCTGACCACGGTGTCCGTGGTCCCGCCTCCGCCCACTCCCGAGCCCACCGCGCCCCCGGAACGCCGCAGCCCCACGCCGCGCAGGTCCTGGGAGCCGTAAGCAGACGGTCCGGGCAGCCGCGGCCTCAGCGCGTGTCGGTGAGTTCGTGGGCGCGCAGGACGCGGAAGATCAGGCGGACGGACCCCAGGCTGAACTCGTCCCCGTCGTCGAGTCGCTGGGGTCCCGTCAGTTTCTCGCCGCGCACGAACGTTCCGTGCCGGCTGCCGAGGTCCTCGAGCACGGCCTGGCCGTGAGCGATCTGCAGCCGGGCGTGGCGCCGGGACACGGTCGGCGCGTCCAGGTGAATGGCGGACTGGTGGCCGCGGCCCAGCACGTGATCGCCTTCCACCAGCGTGGCCAGGCCGTTTGCCCCCTGGAGGCAGTACAGGAAGGGGTTGGGCTCCGCGCCTTCCGGCGGCGCTTCACCCTCCGACACCGGCCCCGCGAACGCGTAGCCGAACGAGTGGACGGTGCGCACGAAGCGCGGCCGGCGTGCATCGTCGCCAATGGCGACGCGGA
>QHVP01000467.1:3568-5024 GCA_003222295.1 Acidobacteriota bacterium
TCCACCCCCGCCAGGGTCACGGCGCCGCCGGCCACCTTCTTGAAGAAGTCCCGTCGGTCGTCGCTCATGAACCTCCCCTCCTGCGCGCGCCCTCATCGGGCAAGTGTGGGGGCCCTACCATGGGCGGGCGGCGAGGGCGAGAATACCGGAGGCTCGCTCCGGAACGAGTCGAGGTGCCGCCATGCCGGACCCGACGATCGCGCTCCTGAAGGACCTCGTCGCCATCGACTCCGTGAACCCGTCCCTCGTCCCCGGCGGCGCCGGCGAGGGCGCGATCGCGGAGCGCATCGCCGCCGACCTGCGCGCGTCCGGCATCGACGTGCGGGTCTCGGAGGCGGCGCCCGGACGGCCGAACGTCGTCGGCCTGATCGACAGCGGACGGCCGGGGCCGGCGCTGATGCTCTGCGGGCACAGCGACACCGTGGGCGTGGAAGGCATGGCTGCGCCCTTCGATCCCGTCGTCCGCGACGGCAAGCTCTTCGGACGGGGGGCCCAGGACATGAAGGGCGGGGTGGCCGCGATCCTCGCCGCGGCGCGACGGCTCGCCCAGTCGCCGGCGGGCCTCAAGGGGCGCGTGATCGTCGCCATCGTCGCCGACGAGGAGCACGCGAGTCTCGGCGCCGACGCCGCCGTGAAGGAGTGGACGGCGGACGCGGCCGTCGTGGCCGAGCCCACCGACCTCGCGATCGGCATCGGCCACAAGGGATTCGAGTGGGTCCTCGTGGAGACGCACGGGATCGCCGCGCACGGCAGCCGCCCGGACGACGGTGTCGATGCCATTCTCATGATGGGTCGCGTCCTGGCCGAACTGGACGCGCTGGAGCGCGCCTTCATGGCCGGTCCGCGGCATCCCCTGCTGGGCCGGCCATCGCTGCACGCCTCGCTCATCGGCGGGGGACGCGAGCTCAGCACCTATCCCGATCGCTGCACGCTCTCGATCGAGCGACGCACGGTGACGGGTGAGGGCCCGGGGAGCCTGCTGCGCGAGGTGGAGACGATCCTCGGCCGCCTGCGCGAAGCCGATCCGCGCTTTCGCGCCGAGGCCCGATCGTCCTTCGAGCGCCCGCCCTATCTCGCCCCGGACGGCCATCCCCTGCCTCGCCAGCTTCGCGAGTCGCTCGGACGCGCGACGACGGTGGGCGCGATGTCGTTCTGGACGGACGCGGCCATCCTCGGCGGGGCGGGCATCACGTCGGTCGTTTTCGGGCCCGGGGGGGCCGGCCTGCACGGTGTCGAGGAGTACGTGCGTCTCGACGAGGTCCTGGCCTGCCGAGAGGCATTGGTGACGCTGGCGCGGAAGTATTGCGCGTAGTCGAACGTTCGGCTGCTGGACGATTCCGTTGTTGCTCGCCCAGATTTATTTTTCGCCGTCAGGAGTTTCGGGCCTGGGTTTTTGAGCAACCGACTCGTTACCCTGTGGGCTCGCATCGACGACGGCTGCTGGAATGGCTCTGCG
>QHVP01000065.1 GCA_003222295.1 Acidobacteriota bacterium
CGTCCCTGCTCGATCGCCTTGACCTCGGCCAGCGCGCGCTGGGCCTGGCCGAGCTCGCCGCGCAGGCCCTGGGCCACGTCGGAGAGCTGGAGGATGGAGGCCTCACGGCCGTGGTGCACGTCCTGGCGCAGGTCGTCCTGGCTGCGGGCGAGGCGGGTGAGGTCGGCCTGGAGCCGCGCGAGTCCCTGCGTCAGCCCCTCCATGGCCTGGACGGCGCCGGGGTCGGGACCACGCCGCGCGAGCAGGGCGGCCGCCGCCATCAGCGCTATCGCGACGATCACGAATCCGGCCAGCGCCATGAGGACCCTCGAGCGCACAGAGTGACATGGCGGGCGGCCGCGGGGGGTCCGCTGGGAGGGACCTCCTACTTCCAGGCCACGCCCAGCCTCCCGCCGATACGCCCGAGATGCGCGCCGACTTCGAGTTGTCGTCCCAGCGGACGTCCACGCGCACGTCGTGGCGCCCCGGGCTGAGGGTGAGACGCTGCTGCACCAGGCCCCTGCGCAGCTCGAGGGAGAGGAGCTTGCGCGTGACGCGGCCGTCGAAGTCCTCGTCCACGACTCGCGCGTCGTCCACCCAGACCTGCAGGTTGCCGTGACGGAGGTGGTGCTCGAACTCGATCGCGAGCTGGCCCGGGACGCTTGCCTTCGCGGGTACGGGCACCTCCGGCGTGGCCCTGGCTGCAATCGACGGTCGCGCCGGAAGTGGTGACGGATCCGGCTCGTCTTCCGGAATGCTCGCGATCACCGGTGATGCAAGGCCCGGCACGGCCAAGGGCTCGGTGGCCACGTCGGCGCGCGCCGGCGACGACCAAGCCTCCGCTGGAAGGCCCGACGCCGGCAACGTCCCGACGTCCGTCAACGGCGGCGTGCTCGGGAGGGCAGCGATCGATGCGGGCGGAGCGCTCGGGACCGAGGCCATCGATGCCGGTGGCGCCTCCGGCGACTCCACGCCGATCCGGCCCCACCACGCGCGGACCTCCTCCGCGATGCGCGTCTTCCTGGCCTCGGCCACCGCGCGGCGCCAGAACTGGAAGTCCGACGGGTGCAGATAGAAGTACACCGCGGACACGGCACACAGGAGCGCAAGCAGGGTGAGCGTCGTCCGGCCGCGGCGACGCGGGCGTGGCGGCCGCCGCTCGCCGACCGGATCGAGGGCCAGCTCGGGCAGGTCGTCTCCGCGGGCGGAAGCGACGGTTCCCGTTCCCAGCGGGGGAGGCGTCCAGCCCCCACGGTGGCGGGGCGGCCGGCCGGCGAGGATGTCGTCGATGTCCTCCGCCATCATCTTGCCGTCGGGATAACGGTCGGAGGGGTTCTTCGTCATCGCGCGCGTGACGACGTAGTCCACGTCGTCGGGCAATCCAGGGACGAGATCCTCGAGCGGCTTGGGATGCTGGTAGGCGACGCGGGAGAGGATCCCGGGCACGTTCGCGGCCTCGAACGGGGGGCGGCCGGAGAGCAGCAGGTACGCCACCGAGCCCAGCGAGAACAGGTCCGTGCGCCCGTCGACGGGCTGCCCGAGCGCTTGCTCCGGCGACATGTACAGCGGCGTGCCGAAGAACTGGCCGGTCGACGTGAGTTGGCCGGCCTCGAGCTTGGCGATCCCGAAGTCCATGATCTTCGGCTCGCCGGAGGCGACGAGCATGATGTTGGCGGGCTTGATGTCGCGATGGACGACGGCCCGCGCATGCGCGTAGCGCACCGCTTCGGCCAGGCGGCCCACGATGCGCAGGGTCTCGCGCCAGTCGAGGGGACCTTCGGCCGCGACCTCCGCCAGGGTGCGGCCCTGCAGGTGCTCGAGCGCGATGTAGAGGATGTCGTGATCGGCGTCGCGCCCCACGTCGTGCACGACCACGATGCCGGCATGGGAGAGCCGGGCCGCGATGCGCGCCTCGGCCAGGAAACGCTTCTCGTAGTCTTCGCGCTCGCGCTTCGAGGCGGCGAGAGGGACCTGGATCGTCTTGACCGCGACGCGGCGGCCGAGCGCGGGATCCTCGGCCTCGTAGACGACACCCATGGTGCCGCGGCCGAGCTCGCCGCGGATCTCGTAGCGTCCGATGCGGGAGAGGGGGGAGGGATCCTTCAAATGGGCCGCTATGTTACGGCTTATTAAGTCAGGGGGGGCACTGGCGTATTAAGTCAGGGGGGGCACTCGCGCGTCATTCGCGATGGGCGCTCGCGAACCCCCCCTGAAACCCCCCTCGCGCCGCCCGCGCCGCTGCGCGGCCCGGGCGCGCTCTGCGGTGGGCTGGCCCAGGTCCTAGACGCCCGCGTTTTTTTCGATGACCTTGTACACGGCCGCGATGTCTTCCTGGCCCCAGCCTTGCGCGCGCGCGGCCTGGAAGACCTCGCGCAGCGCGGCCAGGCCCGGCATCGGCACCTTGAGCGAGGCCGCCTCCTCGAGCATCAGGGTCTGGTCCTTCACCAGCAGGTCGACCGAGAAGTGCTGCTCGAAATCCCGCTTGGCGATCGCGGTCGCCTTGAACGGGAAGTACGGCGACGAGAAGCCGGAAGCCATCACGACCTCGAGCAGCTTCTCCGCATCGACGCCGGCCTTCCTGGCCACCACCAGGCCTTCGCAGAAGCCCTCGAGCATGTAGCTGATCAGCGTGTTTCCGATGAGCTTCACCACGGAGCCGTGCCCGATGGGACCGCAGAGGACGGCCTTGCTCCCCATGGCCATGAGCACCGGCATCAGCTCGTCGAAGACTTCCTTCTTGCCGCCGCACATGAGCAGCAGCGTGCCCTTGTCCGCCCCCGTCTTCGACCCCGTGACCGGCGCTTCCAGCACCTTCGTGCCCTGCGCCTCCAGGACCTCGGCCACGCGCCTCATCAGCCCGGGCGAGATGGTGGAGGTCTCGACGTAGGAGAAGCCGGCGCGCGCCACGGGCCGGATGCCGTCCTCCGCGAACACCAGGCGGCCGACCGCGCTTGGATCGGCGACGCACGAGATGACGACGTCCGACATCTCGGCCAGCTCGCGCGGCGTGCCCGCCCGCTTCGCGCCCCGCTCCACGAGCGGCTTCGCCTTCTCGGGCGTGCGATTCCACACCGCGAGCGGGAACCCCTTGTCGAGGAACTGGCGCGCCATGCGGCTGCCCATGAGGCCGAGTCCGGCGAACCCGATGCGTTGCGGCATGACGTGAGCCTCCTGTTGGCGCGCGCGCTCAGCGTTGCGCGCGCGGGATCATCATCTTGAGCGCGCTGAGCGTGTCCGAGAAGCGCGCGACCTTCACGTCGACGAGGCCGGCCGTGGGGCCGTAGGCGCGGACGTCGTCCTCGCGGAATTCCTTGCTGCCCTTGGGCCAGACGACCCAGATGGCGCCGCCGGCCTTGATCGCCTCCCGCAGCTTCAGGAGCCGCGGCAGGTCGGCGCGATCGCTCATGGCGACCAGCACGAGGTCGGAGCCGGCGCGGGCGCGGCCGCGCGTCAGGTCGTCGACGCGCGCGGAGAGCTGGTCGAGGAACTCGCGGTCCTCGATCCCGACCACGGAGACGCGCTGTCCCCGCTTCACGCCGAGCTTGTCGAGAAGGGACGGAGGACTCCTGATCTTCTCCGCCCAGCGCGCGGCCTGGTCACCGAGGTCGAGCACGGCCCTGCCTTCCGCCCATTCGAGGTAGAGCGCTCCCGCGCGCGCGTCCACGCGCCGCAGATCCTTGAGCGGCACCTTGAACTTGAGATCGCCCTCCCCCCGGAAGACGAGGTCCGTCTCCTCCAGGCGCGCCTTGCCGGCCGCGGAGGCGCGCCCCATCCGTGCCTGGCAAGCCGCTTCGAGGCCCATGGGCTCGGATCGTACCTCGACGCGCCACCAGCGGACACTTCTTGTCGTCTTTCGTTCCGGAACGAAAACGCGTCATGCCTGACACGTTCGCGGCGTCAGGCCGAGATCAAAAACGAATCGGCGGTTACGTCTCCGCTTCCGGGTTGCGCGCCGTGTGCGGGCAGATGTCGCGGAACGCGCATTGACCGCAGGCCATGTACGAGGGGCGCGCCTCGAAATCGCGCTCGCGGATCAGGGCGGACACCTCGCGGACAGCCTCTTCCGTCCGCGCCGCCTCCTCCGCCGTCGGGCGCTTGCCCCCGGCCAGGCCGGACTCGAGGAAGCGCAGCTCGACCCAGTCCGGGAGGCGGCCCGTCGTGCGCAGGTGCGCGAGCGCGTACACGTCGAGCTGGAGGCTCTCCTTCGCGCGCTTCCGGGCCTCCTCCGGATCGTCGATCGAGCCTGTCTTGAAGTCGAGGATGGTGATACGGCCTTCGCGCTCGACCACGAGGTCGTAGCGGCCCTGCACCTTCGTGCGCCCCACGAAGAACGCGAATTCCTGCTCGACGCCGGTGGGGATGAGGGGGGCGCGCGCCTCCTCCTGGATGAACCGCCGCAGCGCCTCTTCGCCTGCGCGCAGCCTCTGCTCCTCGTGCTCGCGGGAGAGGAATCCTTCGGACACCCAGGCCGCGCGGAAGGCGGCGATCACGTCGTCCTCCGAGGACGGCAGTCCCTCCACCCGCGCGCGGAAGTGCGCCTGCACCGCCTTGTGCACCGCGCTGCCGTAGACGACGCGGTGGTGCACGAGGAGCGGGACCTTGAGCCGATGGATGTACTTGTACTTGAGCGGGCAGGTCCGATAGTCGTCGATCTGCCGGAAGGACAGCGTCAGCGTCTCGCTCGCGGCCAGGGGCGGATCGGGCCGGGGCGCTTCGGGGGGCATCGGCTGGTGCCGCGCGAGCGCCTCCAGGGCCTGGCTCTTGCGCGGGGCGGGGGCGGGCGAAGGCAGATCCAGCGCCTCCACCGCGAAGCGCGAGACCTTGCGCGCGCGCGCCGTCCCGTAGTCGGCGGCGGAGGTGAGGATCAGCTCTTCCTTGGCCCGCGTCATGGCCACGTAGAAGAGGCGCCGCTCCTCGTGCAGGTGGGGATCGCCGCCCGGCATCGCCTCCGGCAGGAGATCGGCGGGCAGCTCCAGCGGGTCGCGCCGCGCACGCAGCGGGAACTTCTGCTCGACGCAGCCGACGAGGAACACGACCGGGAACTCGAGCCCCTTGGCCTTGTGCACGGTGAGGACGGGCACGGCGTCGTCGTCGGGATCCGCTTCCGCCACCGCGGGGTCGTCGCCGGCCTCGCGCAGGAGGTCGAGGTGGGCCACGAAGGCGGGGACGCGATCGTGCTCGGCCACGTCGCCGTAGCCCTTCACGATCTCGAAGAAGCGCGCGATGTTCTTCACCCGCGCCTCCGCCTCCGCGCTCGCCTCCTTCGAGAGACGGGCCAGGAGGCCGGACGACTGGAGGAAGCGGTAGAGGACCTCGCCCGTGCGCCGGCCGGGGACGTCCTCGGTGGAGAAGCTCGAGCAGGGGCCGATTCTTCCGGGCCGCGTGCCGATTCAGGCGGATGAGGTCGCGCTCCGGCATCGCGTAGAGCTCGCCGCCGGCAAGGTGGAACACGGGCACGGAATCGTCGGGCGAGGCCAGCGCGCGCAGGAACGACACGAGCAGCCGTACCTCCTCGCGCGCGTAGAGGCCGCGGTTGCCCGTGAACCGGTGCGGCAGGCCCTTCACGTTGAGGGCGCGCAGGAAGGGGTCGGCCTCGGAGTTGCTCCGCACGAGGATGGCGAGGTCGCGCGGACGATGGCCGCGGGCGATCCGTTCCTCGATGAGCGCGGCCACCGCGTCCGCCTCCGCGGAGACGCTGTCGAGATGGATGTGACGCACCGGCGGGCCCGTGCGCCGCGCCGAGCGCAGGCGCTTGTCGAGGCCCGCGATGACCTCCAGCCGGTAGGGGTTGTTGTAGGCGATGAGGCGGCTGGCCGCGTCGAGGATCACCTGGGTGGAGCGGTGGTTCTCCGTCAGCACCACCTCGCGCGCCTGCGGGTAGAGCCGGCGGAAGGCCAGCAGGTTGGCCGCGGCCGCGCCGCGCCAGCGGTAGATGGCCTGGTCGTCGTCTCCGACGACGGTGATGTTGGGCCGGTCGGGGCCGGCGAGCAGGCGCACCAGCTCGAGCTGCGCGTGGTTGGTGTCCTGGAACTCGTCCACCAGGACGTAGCGGTAGCGCTCGCGCAGCTTGGCCAGGACGGACGGCCGTTCCCGCAAAAGGGAGAGCGCGCGCGAGATCTGATCCCCGAAATCGGCGGCGCCCGCTTCCGCGAGCAGCGACTGGTAGGTCGCGTAGAACGCCGCCACTTCGAAATGCCGCTCCGCTTCGTCCTTGGTTGAGCTGGGGGGCGCTTCGCGCGGTCCGTCCAATTTCGCTCTTTGCTCTTCCGCCCACCGCTTGTAGCGCGCGGGCGAGACGTCTTCGTCCTTGGCCCGGCTGACCAGGCCCAGCAGCGCGGAGAGGTGCTGGGTGGGATCGCCGAGCGGGCGGTAGCGCAGCAGCGGGAGCCGCCAGAGGCGCTCGCGCAGGAAGATGATCTGCTCCGGACGCGTGAGGACCCGGAACTCGGGGCTGAGGCCGATTTCCAGCGCCGATTCGCGCAGGACGTGATCCCCGAAGGCATGGAAGGTCCCGATCCAGGTCTCCGCGTATCCGTACGGGATGAGCTGGTCCACGCGCTCCGCCATCTCGACGGCGGCCTTGTCCGTGAAGGTCAGGGCGAGGATCTGCTCGGGCCGGGCGCGCTTGGAGGCGATGAGGTGCGCGATGCGCCGGGTCAGGACGGTGGTCTTGCCCGTGCCCGCGCCGGCGACGATCAAGAGCGGCCCGTCGCCGTGGAGGACGGCCTCGCGCTGGGAATCGGAGAGTCCTTCGAGGATGCGATCCTGCGCGGCGGCGACGGCAGTGGCCATGACGTCCACTCTCTCAGGCAGGCGTGTCAGGCGGGGACCATCAGGGCCACCGACGGCCGGCGGCGTCCTTCAGGGCAGGATCCGGCGCGCGGACTCGGCGCCACCCGACCAGCGCGTGAGGGTCGCGGTGGTCTCGTCGAGCACGGACTGCACGCGGCCCGCGGGGAACCGGCTCGGCGCGTACACGATGACGAGCGCGCGCCGGCAGGCGGTCGTGATCATCGTCCGCGCCGAATCGGAGGTGGGGTTGCCGAACGGCCCACGCGCATCCACGAGGACGGGACGGCCCTCGACGTTGACCGCGCCCTTCCGGATGCCCTCGTAGCTCTCGCCGGGCCCGCCCCGGCGCAGCATGACCGGCGGCTCCACGCGATCGAGGTCGTAGAGGCCGAAAGGAAGCTGAGCGCGCAGCGAGCAGAGGTTGAGCGCGTCCACCAGCGTGTTGACGGTGTAGAGGGTCTCGCCCTTGAGCACCCGGCGCAGGAGGGCTTCGTTCGAGGGCCGGACCTTGGTGGGATCGAGGCCGAGGTCTTTGTACAACGCGCGCGCGTCCGCCGCCCCCGGCACTTCCCCGCTCTTCGCTTCGGGATGGCGCCGACGCAGGTCTTCGCCGTAGGCCGCGATCTCCGCGGCCAGGCCGGGACCTGCGTCGCGCACCGTTACCCCCTCGAGCACCAGGACGCCCAGCCGTACACGGCCGGCGAGGTCAGGCGCGACCGAGAGCGAGACCGCCGGCGCTTCGCTCATTGCGCGGCCAGCAGCACCGCGATGGCGTCGAGGGCCGCCACCGAATCGGACGACGGCCCCGGGTGATGGTTCACGGCGGCGTAGAACGCGAACCGCTCGCCGGAGCGGGCGGTCACATATCCGCCCAGCGCGTTGACATGGCGGATCGTGCCCGTCTTGGCCACCACCTTCCCGCGCGCGGCCGGCTGCTCCATGCGCGTGGCCAGGGTCCCGTCCACGCCGGCCACAGGCAGGCTGTCCCGGAAGGCGGACGCGTACCGATGGCGGTCCATGCCCGCTAGGAGGGCGGCCATGCCGTGCGCGCTCACGAGGTCGGAGCGCGAGAGGCCGGAGCCGTCCTGCATCGCCCAGCTCTCCGTCGCGATGCCCAGCCGGCGCAGGAACTCGTCCACCGCCGCGTGTCCCATCTCGACCGACCCTTCGCCCTTCGCCTGGGCGCCGAGGAGCCGCAGCAGCATCTCCGTGTGCAGGTTCTGGCTGACTTTGTTCACGACCTTGACGATTTCCGCCATGGGCGGGCTCTCGTGCCCGGCCAGGACGCGCGTGCCCGCGGGCAGCGGCTGCGAGGTCGTGTCCACCCCCCCGCTCACCAGGATCCCCTTCGCGGCCAGCACCTCCGCGAGCACGGTGGCGGCGTATCGCGCGGGATCTTCGACGGCGACGGAGAGGGTCTGCGGCGCGGAGCCGGCGGCGACGGCGCCGGAGAGCCGTATCAGGGTCGAGCCCAGGTCGCGCTGCAGGGTCAGCTCGTGCGCTGCGCCGCGGGGACCGGTGACCGCGCTCGAAGTGACGCGGTAGTACGCGCTGGCGGGAACGCGATCGACCACGATGGGATCGCCTTCGCGCTCGCCGGGGGCCACGGTGAGGAGAGCCACGTTGTCGTTGAACGAGAGCGCCGAGACCTCGGCGCCGTAGCCCCACACGAGGTCGCCCCACGACCAGTCGTCGCCGCGCCGGTCGCCCGAGAAGAGGCCCTCGTGCCCGATCAGGCGTCCCTCGATGCGCCGGACGCCCTGCTGGCGCAGCGCTTCCGCCATCTCCTCGAAGATCGCGGTGGGCCGGCCGTCGGCGAAGCGCCCGGAAAGGTTCGGATCGCCGCGCCCGACGAGATAGACGTCGCCCAGGATGCGGCCGAGGCCGTCGAGCCGTCCGGCCGTCTCGACGGTGGTGCGGATGCGCGCATCGGGGCCGAGCGCGTCGAGAGCGGCGGCGGTGGTCACGAGCTTCAGCGTGGACGCGGGCTTGAGGTTGCGCTCGGGGTTGCGCGCATACACGACTCTGCCCGAGCGCAGGTTGCGCACCTCGACGCCCCACCAGGCGTGCGCGAAGCGCGGCGCGTCCACGATGGCGTCGATGCCGCGCTGGAGGCCGCCTCGGCGATCCGCGGCCGCCGCCTCTCGCAGCGCGGGCGGGGCGGCCGCGACGACCCACGTGAGAAGGGCCGCGGCCAGGGCCGGCGCCCCTCTCATGCCGCCTCGCATCCGGTGGCCACGACCGCGCGCACCTCTTCCGCGAGCGCGCCCGCGTCTTCCGGGTCGCGGCCGGCCGTCGGTATGGGCGGGTGCACGAGGAGCCGCACGCGGCCGGCGCGGACGTTCAGGCCGCCGCGAGCCACGTCCTTCACGCCCACCAGGGAGAGCGGGACCACGGGAACTCCCGCTTCCAGCGCGGGCAGGAAGATGGAGCGCTTGAACGCGCCGACCGCGCCCTCGGGGCTGCGCGTGCCCTCCGGGAAGACGACCACGCTCGTGCCGCCGCGGATGCGCAGGGCGGCCAGCTCCAATCCCCTCCGGGCCCGGAACGCGCTGCCCCGGTGGATGCCGATGTGCCCGGAGACGTAGAGGTACTGTCCGAGCACCGGCACGAGGTAGAGCGACCGCTTGTGGATGATGCGAAAGTCCACGGGCAGGAAGCCGAAGAGGATGGGGATGTCGATCACGCTCGTGTGATTGGCCGCGTAGACGGCGGGACCGGATGGGCACCGCTCGGCACCGGAGACGCTCACGTCCACACCCAGCGACCACAGCACCAGGCGGGCCCAGATGGCGGTCATCCGGCGGGCCGCGCGCGTCCGGCCGAGAAGGGCGAAGAGGATGGCGGGCAATCCCAGCGCGACCGTGTACGCTCCGATCAAGGGCAGGGCCAGTACGGGCCGGAGCAAGCGGCCGCTACTCGGCCTTGGCCGCCGGCCGGTCGAGGAGGCCATGCGGCAGGGGGGCCCCGCCTCCACCGCCGGTTTCGCGCGGCGGCTCCGGCGCGCGCTCCTCCGCGGATGCGCTCGCCATGGCACCCGGTGTCGCGGAGGGAGGGATCGGCGCGAGGCCTCCGGGCCGCTCCCCCTCGCGGCGCTCCGCCTCCCGGCGGTCCGGGATCCGCGGGTCGCGGCCGTTGCGCACGAGGTCGCGCCGATCGCCCAGGCGGCCGTCCCGGCGCGGCTCCTCGACAAACGCCGCCGCCTCCGGCCATCGGCAGAAGATCATCTTGCCCGCCGTCGTCTGCAGCACGCTCGTCACGCTGACCTCGATGGTCCGGCCCAGCGCCTTCTTGGCCTGGTCCACGACCACCATGGTGCCGTCGTCGAGATAGCCCACGCCCTGGCCCTGCTCCTTGCCTTCCTTGATGATGAAGACCTTCATCAGCTCGCCGGGCAGGACCACCGGCTTGAGCGAGTTCGCCAGCTCGTTGATGTTGAGCACGGGAACGCCGCGGAGCTGCGCGACCTTGTTGAGGTTGAAGTCGTTGGTGACGATCTTGCCCCCGAGCTTGCGCGCGAGCTCGATGAGCTTCAGGTCCACTTCGCGGATCTCCGGGAAGTCCGTCTCCACGATCTGCACGGCGACCCCGGCCATCTTCTGCATCTTCTGCAGGATGTCGAGGCCGCGGCGGCCGCGGTTGCGCTTGAGGCTGTCCGAGGAGTCCGCCACCTGCTGGAGCTCGCGCAGCACGAACTGCGGCACCACCAGCGTCCCCTCCAGGAAGCCCGTCTCGCAGATGTCGGCGATGCGCCCGTCGATGATGACGGAGGTGTCGAGCACCTTGTACTGATGGAGCCGGCTGGAGTCGCGGAAGGCGGCGATGATGCGGGCGGGCTCGAACCACTCGCCCTTCTGTCCGCCGATGACCACGCCCATGTAGCCGAGGAACACGACCACCAGGGCGTGGACGAAGTGCTCACCGATGATGTCGAGGCCGTCGAGCGCTCCCCAGACGAGGCGCGCGCCGAAGAGGCCGATCACGCCCCCGATGAGGGCGCCGACCATGTGATGGCCCGGCACGGACCGGAGCCGGCGCTCCAGGCCGATGAGGCCTAGGGCAGCGAGGACCCCCAGGGTGAGGCCGATCCAGCGCTGGTTGGGGAAGGGCGCATAGACGTACCCGGAGTGGGCAAGGAGAACGAGCACGAGGACTCGAACGAGGACGAGCCACATAGGGGGACCTCTGGAGCGCCGTAAAGGACGGCGGCCCGTAACGCAGAATGAATGATCCGCATGGTCGGGGCCAAATATACAGATACCGGGCGCTTGGGGCCAGTCACTCCGTTTGCAAACGCTCCAGCGCTTCCTCGAGCGTGCTGACCCCGACGAGCTGGATGCCGTCGACGTCCTCCGGCACGTTGCGCGCGGGCAGGATGCAGCGCGTGAAGCCCATCTGCGCGGCCTCGCGCACGCGCAGGGCGGCCTGCCCGCTGCCCCGCACCTCTCCCCCCAGGCCGACCTCGCCGAACACCGCGGTGCGCGCGGGGAGCGGGCGGTTCCGGAACGACGAGGCGACGGCGGCCGCCACTCCGAGGTCGGCCGCCGGCTCGGAGACCTCCAGTCCTCCGGCCACGCTCACGAACACGTCGTCGCCGAGGAGCTGCAGGCCCACGCGCTTCTCGAGCACGGCCATGAGCAGCGTCGTGCGATTGGCGTCGAGGCCGATGGCCATGCGGCGCGGGTTGCCGAACGAGGTCGGCGAGACCAGGGCCTGGATCTCGACCAGCATGGGGCGCGATCCCTCCACCGTGGCCACCACCGCCGAGCCCGGCGATCCGGCCAGCCGCT
>QHVP01000470.1 GCA_003222295.1 Acidobacteriota bacterium
TGTTCCAGGCCCTCATGGACCGCATCGACGAGGAGATCCTGCGCTGGGTGTTCCTGTATCAGGCGATGCAGACGGCCGAGGGTGCTCAGCATGAGCCCTCGGCCGTCCCGTTCGGTGGCGCGAGCGAGCCCGGAACACCCACGCGCGCCGCTGCGCCGCGGCGCGCGTCACAGACAGACATGCCGCAGCGCGTGAGAGAGCCCGAAATGGCATTAGCAGGCGCTCGACCCATGCCGCGCAACCTGACCTTCAACAACCCGGGTGAGCTTCTCTCCGGTTCGCGCTCCGCCCTTGGCGCCGCCGAGCCCGACGAAGCCCACGGCGGCAACGACGCCGCCGTGGAGACAGTGCGCCGCGAAGGCAAGAAGGTGGGCCGCAACGACCCTTGTCCCTGCGGGAGCGGAAAAAAGTACAAGAAGTGCCACGGGGCGTAGGAGGAGATCGTGTTGGACGATAGGATCGCGGAGGCACTGACCTTCGACGACGTGCTGCTGGTGCCGCAGCGCTCCGACGTTCTGCCCTCCGAGGTCGACATCTCCACGCGCCTGACCAAGAGCATCACGCTGCGCACGCCCATCATCTCGGCGGCCATGGATACCGTCACCGAGGCCCCCCTTGCCATCGCCATGGCCCAGGAAGGCGGCATGGGGATCATCCACAAGAACATGACCATCGAGGCGCAGGCGGCGGAGGTGGACAAGGTCAAGCGCTCGGAGTCGGGGATGATCGTCGATCCAGTCACGGTGGCCCCCACTCAGCGCGTGGCCGAGGCCCTGGACGTGATGGCCAAGTTCCGCATCAGCGGCGTGCCCGTCACCGTCGGCACCAAGCTCGTGGGCATCCTCACCAACCGCGACCTGCGCTTCGAGACGCGGACGAACCTGCCCGTCTCCGACCTCATGACGAAGGACGACCTCATCACCGTCCCCGTGGGCACGACCCTCGAGCAGGCCAAGGAGATCCTCCACCGCCACAAGGTCGAGAAGCTGCTCGTCGTCGACCGCGACTACAACCTCAAGGGCCTGATCACGGTCAAGGACATCCAGAAGCAGATCAAGTACCCGTTCGCGGCCAAGGACTCGCTGGGCCGCCTGCGCGTGGGCGCGGCCATCGGCGTCACCGCGGACGTGCTCGACCGGGCGACCGCGCTCGTCGAGGAGAAGGTCGACGTGCTCGTCATCGACACCGCGCACGGCCACACCACGCGCGTGCTGCGCACGATCGAGGAAGTGAAGAAGCGCTTCCCCGAGACGGAAGTCGTGGCCGGCAACGTCGGCACCTACGAGGGGACGGCGGAGCTGATCGCGGCGGGGGTGGCGGCGGTCAAGGTCGGCATGGGTCCCGGTTCCATCTGCACCACGCGCGTCGTGTCGGGGGCGGGCATGCCCCAGATCACCGCCATCGCAGAGGCGGCGCGGGCGGCGGCCAAGGCAGACGTGCCGATCATCGCGGACGGCGGGATCAAGTTCTCGGGCGACGTCGTGAAGGCGCTGGCCGCGGGCGCGTCCTCGGTCATGATCGGCTCTCTGTTCGCGGGCACCGACGAGAGCCCGGGCGAGCTGATCCTGCGCCAGGGCCGGTCGTTCAAGAGCTACCGCGGCATGGGCTCGATCGGGGCCATGAAGGAAGGCTCGCGCGACCGCTACTTCCAGGAGTTCGAGGGCAACACCCAGAAGCTCGTGCCCGAGGGCATCGAAGGGATGGTCCCCTACAAGGGCCCGCTCTCGGCGATGGTGGGGCAGCTCGTGGGCGGGTTGCGCGCGGGCATGGGCTACACCGGAGTGGCCACCATCCGCGACCTCCAGGCCAAGGCGCGCTTCGTCCGCATCTCCAGCGCCGGGCTCAAGGAGAGCCACGTGCACGACGTCATCATCACCAAGGAAGCTCCCAATTACCGGCTGGAGTAGGGCGCGTGCCCTGGCCCTCGCGGCGGCCGCCTTCGCCGCGGGTTGCTTCGGACGGGCGCAAGAGCCGCTCCTCACGTACTTCAACCCCGAGCACGCGCTGACCCTCCACTATCCGGCGAGCTGGAAGACCGAGCAGGCGCAGCAGGACGGCGTCTGGTACCGCTACTTCCTGGCTCCGCCCGCCGGGCCGGAGAGGAAGCCCGCGGTGTCGGTGACGCTCGTGGCGGGGCCGCTGGGCGTCGGCATCGACCAGTATGCGCAGACGTACCTGGCCGGCAACACCGTGCAGTCCTCGCGTGACGAGTCGCGGTCGGGCGCCCGCGGCAAGTACTATCTCTTCGCCTCCGCGGACGGGAAGACGCGGTTCGCGCTGCTCCTGCTCGAGGAGGGCACGCCGTCGCGAGCGGGGCTCCCCCCCACGCCCGCGGCACGGCCGTCCCCGAGCGCGTCGCCGATCCCGCCCGGCAAGGCCAGCGTCACCGTGCGCCCCTCGCCGACACCCATCGCCACTCCCGTCCCCCTGCCACCGCCGGCGGCACCGGTGGCATACGTCTACGGCCTCTACGCGCAAGGAGAGGCCGCGGCCTTCGACTCCCAGCTCCCTCTCGTCGAGGAGATGGCGCGCAGCCTCACCCTGGAGCGGCCGGCGCAGTACGCGGAGGAACGCAACGACAAGTTCGGCTTCGCCTGGCGCCTGCCGCCGTCCTGGCGGCAGGCGCGCTCCTTCTCGAGCGGGAGCACGTTCCTCCAGCAGTACACGAGCCCCGCCTTCGGCACGGACAAGCGCCAGACCGTCCACGCGTCCCTCACCCTCACCGTGGAGCCGGCGGGGGGCGAGGGCACGGTGGACGCGTATTACAAGGCCGCCATGGGCAAGGCCGGCGATACCGTCTCCGTGCTGAGCCACACTCCGTGGCGCGGCGGCTTCGTGGACGTGCAGCACTCGGAGACGCCGGTGGCGGTGACGCGGGCCAAGCGGTACTTCCGCGTCGCGGACGGTCGCGGTTACACCCTGGCCTGCGATGCGCGCGACGACATCTACCCGAAGGTCTCGCATTGGTGCGATATGATCGCGGCGACGCTCAGGATCGGACCGGAGGTGACCGCGCCGTGACGACCGTCCTCAGTCGCCTCGGCAGCGCGCTGGGCCGCCTCGTGCACGGGGGCGACGCGGCGGAGATGCGGGTGGGGCCGGGCGGTCCCACCGGCGATATCCGCGTCCCCCGCGAGAGCGACGGCGTGTGGGAGGTCCGCGCCGAGCAGGGCCGCCCCTGCCTCTCCCCGGACGACCGCTCGTACTACCTCTATTTCGTGCTCCCGCCCGATCTGCGGACTCGCGTGCGATCGGGCCTGTGGCTCGACGTCGAGTACCTCGGCGAACGCTACGGCGAGTTCCGCGTCCAGTACGCCTCCACGGACGGCGGGGCCGATCACGGGGGACTCTACAAATCGGCCGAGCAGCGGTGGGACGGAGACGCCGTCGGGCTGCGCCGCTTCCGGCGCGCGCTCTTCCCGCTCCCCGACTTCGACCCCGCGCGCACGCAGAACCAGGGCGCGTCCTTCCGCGTCGAGTTCCGCCGCGAGGTCCTGATCACGCGGGTGACGGCCAGCCTCGCTCCGCCCGCGGACGCGGAGGCGCTCACCCGCGTCGCCCCCGTTCCCGAGCTGCGCAAGATGCCGGGGCGCCTCTACCCCATCAACTACCTCTTCATCGAGATCACCAACGCCTGCAACTTCAAGTGCACGTGGTGCCCGGACGACGTGATGGGCCGGCGCCGCGGCTTCATGAAGAAGGAGAAGGTGTTCGGGATCCTCGACGAGATCGCGGCCAAGCGTTCCTGGCTGGGCCCGATCTACCCGGTCAAGCTCCACCAGATGGGCGAGCCCATGCTGCACCCCGACCTCCCCGCCATCGTGGAGCACGCGGAGAGCCGCGGCGTCGGCATCGAGCTCAACACGAACTGCGGTCTCATCACGCCGGAGAACATCGAGGCCCTCTACCGCGCGGGCCTGACCAACCTGATCCTGTCCTACCAGACTCCCGACGCCGACTCCTTCAAGACGAGGAAGGCGCCCCGCATCGCCTTCGACGCCTACCGGGACAAGGTGCGCCTGGCGGTGGAGAAGAAGGTCGCCCTCCGGGCGCGCACCCACCTCGAGATCGACATCATGAACACGAAATACGCGGACTCCTACAAGATCGTGAGCGAGGACGAGCAGGCCATGGCCTTCCTCGAGGACTGGATCGCCTTCGCGCGCGAGCTGGAGGAGAAGTACCGCCTGGCTCCGCGCGCGCACGATCCCGAGCAGCTCCGGGCGCGCCACTTCCTCGACCAGGACGAGAACGGGAGCCGATACGAGCTCCTCGACGGCGTGGAGCTGATCTGGCGGATCAGCTGGCGGCCGTGGTCAACGCCGGCGTGGGGAGTGGCGCCCCTCCCCACTCGGGTCACACCCGGGACACGTATTGCCCCGCCCCCTACGACCAGTTCGTCATCCAGTGGAACGGCGACGTAGTGTCATGCTGTACGGACTACGAGGGGCTCACCAAGACCGCCAACGTGTTCGCCTCCTCGATCGAAGAGGTCTGGAGGAGCGAGACCGTCCGCCAGCGCAAGCAGGACATGCTCGAGGGCAGGCTGCTCGACGTGTGCGCCCGCTGCATGGGCCTGAAATAGGCTTCCGGGGGTTCAGGCTTCCGTCTTGGAAGCGCCCTGCTCCTGGGCCAGCGCCAGCGCTCCCATGATGCCGGCGCGCGCGCCGAAGGCCGGCGGCACCACGTAGCGGTCGACGTGGCTCGAGACCTGCGGCGCCTGCACGTAACCGTTGAGCAGCGCCCGCAGCTCCCGATGGATGAGCGGAAACAGGGTGAGCCGCTCCATCACCCCGCCTCCCAGGATGATCCGCCGCGGCGACAACGTGCAGACGAAGTTGTTGAGGGCGAGCGCGAGGTATCTCGCTTCCAGCGCCCAGCCCGGATGGTCGTCTGGAAGGCTTTCGGCCGGCCGTCCCCAGCGCGCCTGCATGGCCGGTCCGCTGGCCAGGCCTTCCAGGCAGTCGCCGTGGAAGGGACAACTTCCGGGGAAGGGGTCCGCTACGTGGTCGTGCGGGATGCGCACGTGGCCCATCTCCGGATGGATGAGACCGTGCATCAGCTTGCCGTTGACGAGACCGCCCCCGCCGATGCCGGTGCCGACGGTGAGATAGAGGAAGCCGTCGAGGCCCTGCGCCGCGCCCCATCGGCCCTCGGCCAGGGCCGCCGCGTTGACGTCGGTGTCGAAGCGCACGGGAACGCCCAGAGCCTGGCGCACGGGGCCGACGACGTCGGTCCGGGCCCATCCCGGCTTCGGCGTCGACGTGATGAACCCGTACGTCGGCGAGGACGGATCGAGGTCGACCGGTCCGAAGGAGGCCACGCCGGCCGCGGTCAGCGGCCCCTGCGGGGCCCGCTGCTCGCGAAAGAAGTCGAGCGCTTCGCGCAGCGTGGCCTCCGGGGTCGTGGTCGGGATGCGCGCCTGGACGCGGACGTCATCAGGGCCGGCGCCGACCACGCAGACGAACTTCGTTCCCCCGGCTTCGAGGCCCGCGTAGAGGGGCGGCATGGCTTCCTTTCTCCGGGGCCCGCGCTCAGGGCCAGATCGGCCGCAGCTCCCACAGCCGGACGGCCGGCCCGACGCCGGCTCCTGGCCGCAGCTCGAGGCGGTCCAAAGGCCGCGTCGGGTACACGCGCTCCGAGATCACGGTCTCCCCGTCGTTCGCGAAGACCTCGAGCGTGCTGCGATCGAACAGGATCCGCAGCGTGATGCGATCGCCCCGCCAGCGTACCGGCCCTGCGTGCCGCCCCGGGTACGCCTCGTGGAAGGGCGTGGCCCGGGACCGCCGGCGGTCGACGAACACCTCCGGCTTGTCGGCGGCGAGACCGAACACGACCTCTTCTCCGGCCGCGCTGGTCAAGCGCAGCCCGGCTTCCCCGCCCTCGCTCCGCCGCACCTCCATCTCGATCTCGGCCGACGGCGGAAGCGCCGCCGTTGCGGGCACGACCGTGGGCTCCGGGGTCGCGCGCAGCGCGCGCAGCTCCGCGATCGGCATCTGGTTGAGGCGGATCCCCTCCGGCCGGCGCGCCAGGGACAGGACGCGCGGGACGGACTGCACGCCGCGCCAGGGCGTGGTGGGCTCCACGTTCGCGTAGAGCCAGTTGCTCATCCAGCCCATCCAGATCCGGCGGCCGTCGGAGGTCGGGATGCCGGAGAACGACAGGGTGGCATAGAAGTCCTTTCCGTAGTCCACCCACAGCGTGGTGTCCGGCGGGTTGTCGTTGACGAACGTGCGGCCGTCGAAGCGTCCGACGAAATACTGCCCGCCCGAGCCTCCGGCCTGCCCTCCCGGATTGATGTCGATGTCGAGCAGCCAGCGCGTGTCGCCGTCCACGCCGTCGACGGCGAGCGGGAACAGGTCCGGGCACTCCCAGGCCCCGCCCGTCGCGCCCGCCGGCCCGAAGTCGCTCAGGGCCTCCCAGCGTTTGAGGTCGGGCGACCCGAAGATGCGGAGCTTGTGCTGATCGGCGAGGACGGTGAGCATGATCCAGCGGCGTGTGGGCTCGTGCCAGAAGACCTTGGGGTCGCGGAACTCCTTCATCCCGAGGTCGAGCACCGGATTGCCCGCGTACTTCGTCCAGGTGCGGCCGCGGTCGGTGCTGAAGGCGAGGTTCTGGGTCTGCTTGCCGAGCCCGTGCCCGGTGTAGATCGCGACCAGGCACGACGTCCGCCCTGCCGGCGGTCCGCACAGATGCGACGTGTCGTCGGGATCGGCGACGACGCTGCCCGAGAAGATCATCACGCCCGCCTCCTCGCGCAGCGCGATGGGCAGGTGCTTCCAGTGGACCATGTCGGGGCTCACGGCGTGCCCCCAGCTCATGTGGCCCCATTCGGGGCCGAACGGATTGTGCTGGTAGAAGAGGTGGTATTCCCCCCCGTCGTACACGAGGCCATTGGGATCGTTCATGAAGTTCCGGGCGGGCGTGAAGTGGAACCGCGGCCGCAGAGGCTCGGCATAGGGGGCGGCGAGAGCACCTCCCGCCGCCGCCACCGCGGCCGCGACGATCCACGAGCGCACGGACATGGCCCCTCCTCCTACTCGATGCCCAGGGTGCGCTGGATCCGCTCCAGCGAGACGCCCTTGGTCTCGGGCAGGAACATCCAGACGAGCACGAACTGCAGCACCATCATGGCCGCGAAGAAGGCGAAGGCGGAGGCGCCCGAAACCTCCGCGATGATCGGGAACGTCCAGCTCACGAGGGCGGCCCAGAACCAGTGCGTGAAGCTGCCCAGGGCCTGGCCGCGGGCGCGCACGCGGTTGGGGAAGATCTCGCTCAGGTAGACCCAGATCACGGACCCTTGCGAGAAGGCGAAGAACGCGATGTAGCCGATCAGGCATGCGAGCACGAGGGTACCGCCCACGCCGCGATGGAAGGCGTAGGCGACGAGGCCGAGGCACAGCGCGAGCCCGGCCGCTCCCACCAGGAGCAGGCTCTTCCTCCCGAAGCGGTCGATCACGGTCATGGCGATCATCGTGAACATGAGGTTCGTGAAGCCGATGACCACCGACTGCACGAGCGCGCTGGAGCGGCCCGCCCCCGCCATGGTGAAGATGTCGGCGGTGTAGTAGATGAGGGCGTTGATGCCGGCGAGCTGGTTGAAGCTCGCCACCATCACCGCGAGCAGGATCGGCTTCCGATACTTCCTCTGGAACAGCGGCTCGTCCGCGGAGACGGTCTCCTCATGCAGCGACTCCGCGATCTCGCCCACCAGGGCGTCGGGATCGTCGCTGCCCACCCGCCGCAGCACGTCCGACGCCTCCTCGTGCCGGTGCTGCTTGACCAGCCAGCGCGGGCTCTCGGGGATGCGCCGCACGAAGACGTAGAACAGCGCCGCGGGCACGGCCGCGATCCCGAGCATCACGCGCCAGGCGCTGGACTCGGGGCCGCCGACCATCTTCGCGATGACGTAGTTCGAGAGGTAGGCGGCCAGGATGCCGGCCACGACGTTGAACTGGCTGAGCGCGACCAGCCGGCCTCGCATCGCCGCGGGCGCGATCTCCGCGATGTACATGGGGGCCACCACGGACGAGCCGCCGATAGCCAGGCCTCCGATGAACCTGAAGACGAGGAGCGAGGTCCAGCCGGGAGCGAGACCGCACCCGGCCGCGGAGAGGAGATACAGCACGGCCAGCGCGCGGAGCACCGGCCGGCGCCCATAGCGCTCGGACGGCCGTCCGGCGGCGAGGGCGCCGAGGATCGTCCCCAGGAGCGCGCTCGCGACCGTGAAGCCGAGCTGGGCGCTGCCGAGCGCGAAGCGCAGGCGCAGGGCCTCGGTGGTGCCGGAGATGACGGCGGTGTCGAAGCCGAACAGGAAGCTGCCCAGCGCGGCCACGGCGGCGCTGCGGACGAGTTGAGGACGGAGCCGGCTCATGGCGCGCCCCCCGCAGGCTGGGCGTGGGACGCGCGGATTCTACGCTACGACTCCCGCCACAGGGGCATGCGGGCCGCGACCTCCGTCTCCCCGATCTCCGCGCAGACCGCCTCCAGCTCGCCGCGCCGCGATCCGCACCAGCGCAGGTCCTCCAGCGTTTCCGCGAGCGGCACGTCCGTGCGCAAGCGCGCGAGCTGGCGATAGAGGAAGGCGTCCGCCCGCCGGTCCCGCAGGACCTGCCCGGCCCCGCCCGCGCCGCGCACGTTCACCCCCCAGCCCTCCTCCAAGGAGGGGATGTCCTCGAGCCGTCGGTAGCGCGTCAGGAGCGCGGCCGCCGTCTTCGGTCCCCAGCCGGGGAGGCCCGGATACCCGTCCGAGCTGTCACCGACGAGGGCGAGCCAATCCGGCATGGACTCCGGCAGCACGCCGAACTTCGCCTTGACCGCGCCCTCGTCGAGCACGATGCGGCGCCGCCGGTCCAGCATCACCACGCGCGTCCCGCGCACGCACTGCGCGAGGTCCTTGTCCGGCGTGCAGATCACGACCTGCTCGACCTCCGGCGCCTCGCCGAATCGGGTGGCGGCCGTGGCCAGCGCGTCGTCGGCCTCGAACTCCACCATGGGCCAGACCACGATGCCCAGGGCGCGCGTCGCCCGCTCCGCCAGCGGGAACTGGGCGAGCAGCTCGCGCGGCACGCCCTCGCTGGTCTTGTAGCCGTCGTAGAGGCCGTTGCGGAAGGACTCGATGACGTGGTCGAACGCGCAGGCCACGTGGGTCACGTCCGCGCCGGTGAGCAGGCCCAGCAGCGACCGCATGAGGCCTCGGGTCGCACCCACCTCGCGCCCGCCCGGGCTCGTGGCCGAGGGCGCGCCGAAATGCGCGCGGAACAGCTCGTAGGTGCCGTCGACCAGATGGACCTTCATCGCCGCCAACAGCGATATCAGCAACCGCTGGCCGGCGTCAACCCCTGAGCGCGCCTACCTGCGGCGATGCCGAGGAAGACGATCGAAGAGAGGCCGATCACGCCGCAGGTCACGAAGCTGACCTTCAGTCCAAATGCCTGTGTGAGAGCACCAATCAGGAGCGGACCCAACATGTCCCCGAGCTCCTTGAACGAGCCGGCGATGCCGAGCGCCGAGGCGGTCCTCCCGCGCTTTGCCAGTTGGCTCACCATGGCATCGCTGTTCGTCCACACCGTTCCCACACCGGTCCCGCCGATGACACAGGCCATGACGAGGGTCGGGCCTGTCGTGAACGGCACCAGAAGGACGCCGACGGAGGACAGCACGAGCCCGGCCCCCATCACCTTCATTGCATCGAACCGGTCGGCCAGCATTCCCGCGACCGGCTGCACGAGCAGGTAGGACGTCGTCGCCGAAGCCACGATGAGGCCATTCCGCAACTGGTTGTAACCGAGAGAGTGCACGTACACGGGAAGGAAGCCGAAGAGGATTCCGACCAGGAACATGTTCACGACGATGATCGCGTACCAAGGCCGAAGACGTCGGTCCCGCACCGCGTCGAGGAACGCTTTCAGGGAGAAGGCCTCGTCGTCGTCGAGGCCCGTATCCTGGCTGGCCCGGGGAAGGCCGAGGCACGAGACGAAGGCGATCGCGCCGACGACGAAGCAGGCCACGAAGATCATCGAGAACCGCGACGCCCATACGATCGCTCCGCCGAGCACGGGGCTCAGGACGTATCCCGCTCCCTTGATGGCGTTGTAGATGCCGAAGGCGCGAGCACGGCCCTCCGCGAAATAGTCGGCGACCATGGCGGCGGAGGTGATGGAGAGTGCCGCCGCCCCCAGGCCCTGGAGAAGCCGGACGAGCAGCAACAGCCTCGGAGGAAGGACGAGGAAGCTCAGGGAGGCGACCGAGAATACGGCGATACCGGCGAGCATCGTCGCCTTCGTTCCGCGGCGGTCGGCCACGAAGCCGAAGACCGGCTTCGCCCCGAGTTCCGCGAAGTCGTAGACCGCGATGAGGAGTCCGATCACGAATGCGCCGGCCCCCACCTGCTGGGCGTACACGGGAAGGTTCACCGCGACGACGTGAGCGCCGAAGGACGTCACGAAGGCCACGAAGCCGAGGACGACGAGCTGCAGCTTTCGACTTCGGATGGGCATGAATGAACGCCTCGGTCACATGGAGTGGTGGAGCCTGGACGCTCCGCCGCCTGACGATCAGCTTCCCGAGGAGAGCCGTTTCACCAGCCGGTAGAGGAACTCGCGCCCATCATAGAGTTGGCGAACTCCCACGCGCTCGTCGCGCCCGTGCGCGCGGTTGTCGTCCACGTCCGCGAAGAGGCCGGAGACGCCGTAGGCGCGGATGCCGGCTTGCCGGAGGTAGAGGCTGTCCGTCGCGCCCGTGCCCATCATGGGCAGCACGGGCACGCCGGGCCACAGCTCGCGCGTCACCTCCTCCACCGGCCCCATGACGTCCGGGGTGAGCGGCGAGGGCGGGCTGGGCTTGGCCGGAGCCAGCGACGTGATCGTGATGCCGTCGTCCGCGACCGCCTTGACCAGGGCGGCCTGGACCTCGCCCGCCGGCGTCCCGGGCAGGATCCGGCAGTTCACCATCGCGCGCGCCATCTGCGGCAGCGCGTTGTCCGCGTGCCCGCCTTCGAGGCGCGTGGCCACGCAGGTCGTGCGCATGAGCGCGTTGTGGTACGGCGAGAGGGAGAGGCGGGCCAGGGCCTCCGGGTCCGGGGGCGTGCGCAGGACCGCCTTCATGTCGTCCGCTTCCGGCCCCGGCGCGATCGACGCCATGCGTTCGAGATAGGCGCGCGTCACCTCGGAGAGACGGACGGGGAAATCGAAGGCGGCCAGGCGGCCCAGGCCGGCGGCGAGCCGGTAGATCGCATTGTCCTTGCGCGGCAGCGAGCTGTGCCCGCCCGCATTCGTCGTCTCGAGCCGGAAGCTCTCGTAGACCTTCTCGCTGGCCTGCAGGCCGTTGGCCAGGTAGCGGCCGTC